>DYOQ01000002.1:15708-91398 GCA_020720455.1 Bdellovibrio sp. | reverse complement strand
TGAAGAATTTAGAGTCCGATCTTCCGTCAGTCAGTACGTTTATAAAATTACATTTCATAATACTTTCAACTCAGATAGTTGCGTAGTTATAGAGGTTAGCTCGAAGTAAGTTTGCTAGTATTAGGATTGCGGGGAAGTATATCTGTCCAGAAATTCTAATAAATCTACTTCTAAATCAAGTGTGGTGTCAGATTTATCACCAATTTCAATGTAGTGTGTGAGCAGTGTGTGTGAGCAGTTACATAAAAATTAACATAAAAATTAACTAACTGTAATTAAGTGTAAAACGCAAGATTCTGCTTGAGAATTTTTCTATCTGGCCGTATATATTACCCGCTTAATATTACCCGCTTAATATATGAAAATTTTTAAACGATTCAAATATCCTATATTTATTACCCTGTCGGTTATAGTAGTAATCGCGATCACTCTAATTACAGTGTATCCGATTGTCGATGGTATTGGTAAACTTGAACATGGTGTTGTAGTCGCTGTTACAAAAGATGGTGAACGTACATTTGGGGCCAAAAATAATGGTTCATGGGCCCCTCTTAAAAGTATAAGTAGATTAGCAGTAAGGGCGATTGTCATCAGTGAAGATTCCGCTTTTTATCAGCATGACGGAATAGATTTTGACCAACTTAATAGCGCGATTCGAGATACTATTTTGTATGGAAAAAAAGCAAGAGGGGCGAGCACGATTTCTCAACAGCTAGTTAAAAATCTTTTTTTTAGTTCGGATAGAAGTTTTGTACGAAAAGCTTTTGAGGCCCTGGCCACTATTTATATGGAAGAGCATTTAACTAAGGGGCGAATCTTAGAGGTTTATTTAAATGTAATAGAGTATGGCCCAGGTATTTATGGGATTAAAAATGCAGCTAGATACTATTTCGGTAAACACCCGTATGAATTAAACGTAAGAGAGGGGGCATTCCTTGCGATGCTTTTGCCTCAACCTAAAAAATATTCGGTTTCATTTACAAAAAAAGAGTTATCTCCATATGCTTCTAAAACTATTAATCAGATTTTAGAGAAGATGAAGGCCGTTCATATTATTTCAGATGATGAGTGGTTTATGGCCCACTATGGTAAATTTAGCTGGGAGATTCAAACCGCAGATGTTACGCCGCCTTCTTCTTTTTGAAGACTGGTATTTGCTGAGGATGTAGTGGAATTACGTTATTATCTTCAACTATGATTTTTATGTTTCTTTGTTCTGGTGGCACATATCCAAGTATTTTTGATATATCAACGGTGTCAATTTGATGATGATTCATATGTTTTTCTGCATACTGTAAATATATTTTCTTATCGATGAAAATATTGAACAAGTCTTGATCAATATGGCCATCTTTTACCATGAAACCAATTATCCTTAGCGTCTCACTGAGCATTTTGCCTTTCTTGTATGGACGATCTTGGGCGGTTAAGGCCTCAAAAACATCAGCAAGAGAGATGATCCTTCCTTCCATTGGAATATCTTTCGCGCTTAGGCCTCTAGGATATCCTGTGCCGTCAAGCTTTTCATGATGGGTTCCTGCAAATAACGGGATATTTTTTAAGTGATCAGGAAATTGTAAATGCTCAAGCATTTTTATGGTGATATCAATATGTCTGTTGATGATTCTTCTTTCGCTTTCAGTTAGGGTGCCTCTTTGAATGCAAAGATTTTCCATCTCATTATCGGTTAAGATATTTTCAATAATACCTTGCGGATTGTGCCACCAGTAGTTGGTTCCAATATTCATAATTCGTTGTTGATCTTCGTTTGATGTAAAGTCTTGTCCAGCGTTACATTTTTTTATGAATTCTAAATCTTGATCAATAACCTCATATTTTTTTTCCAGTTCTTTTTCTAGATGGCCAACGACCTCTCGAGGGGCATTCTGCCCAACTTTGAGTTTATTCTCAAGAGTGGCAATTAATAGATCTTTTTTTAGAACTTCAAATCTTGTCTCAATTAGTTTTATTCGATCAAAGATTGTTTCTAGCTTCGTCGATTTATCAATGACGTGCACAGGAGTGCTCACTTTTCCACAGTCATGAAGAAGTGCGGCCAGTTTTATTTCATTTCGTTGATCTTTATCAAACGTGGTATTTTTAAATTGGCCCTTTTTTTCATTATTTATGGCATCAGTTAACATCATGGTTATTTCGGGTACTCTGTGACAGTGATTTCCTGTGTACGGAGATTTATCATCGATAGCAGTAGCTATTACTTGCGCCAAAGATTCGAACAGTTTGTTCATGTCCTCTGTTAGTCTAAGATTAGTAAGGGTTGTTGCCGCATGAGAGGCAAGGAATTCTGCAAAAATTACATTCTCTTCTGAGAATTCAACTATTTCATTGTTTTCATCTAGTGCATTGATTATCTGGATAATCCCCAAGATCTTACCTTTTAAATTTTTAAGAGGTATTGCAAGAACCGATTTGGTTCTATAGTTTGCGCTTCGATCAAACGCTTTAGTTCCTGAGAAATCGAAGTTCTGACATTTATAAGCGTCCTGTAAGTTAACTGTTTTATCTGCGAGATAAGCGTGACAGGCAATGTTGTGGTGGTTTGGTTCCTTGGTCGGTAGATATAATGGAAGAGAGTTGAATGTCGCTTTCTTTCCTGAGGTTCCACCCATAAAAACATTCATGCTACTATTTATTATGATCTCATATTGTAATCTATTATCTTCTGTTGGAATGTACAATGTTCCACCATCAGCATTGGTAATTTTTTTGATGGCAAAAATAACTAGTTCAAGAAGTCTTTCGTGGTTACTCTCTCTGGCCAACTCAGACGTTAGTTCATCAAGTTGCCTGATTTTGCTAATGACCTTATTTTTTTCTGCAAGATGGTTCATCTTATCACGTCCTAACTAGCAACCTTATAAGGTTGATACTGTTTATCGCAATTTCGTGCTGGATCTTTTTTAAAGAGTTCGATAACGAATGTGGTGTTTGGGGCCTCACTATCAATATATAACCGCCCATGATGTGTGGTGATAATCTCTTTTGAAAGACCCAGACCGAGCCCAGTACCTTTACCGATCTCTTTGGTTGTAAAAAATGGAATGAACATGTGCTCCGCAATTTTGTCGGGTATACCTTTTCCTGAATCTATTATTTTTATAATCACTTTAGACTCATTTTGAGTCAGTGTCATTTTGACCCATGGGCCAGTTGTCCCTTCCACCGCATCTCTAGCATTGTTTAATAAATTGACAATGACTTGGACAATTTGAATGTTTTGACAAAAGATTGTCGTTTGTGGAATCTCTTTTGGCCCTTCGAATCCAATGTCTCTCTTTCTTATAGAGTCCTGAGTTAACTCCATACTGTCAATGATGATAGATTCTAAAGAGCTGTCTTTAAATTCATCTTTTCGGCCATCCCTCGCATACCCTTTTAGGAGTGCGATGATTCTAGTTATTCTAACGACACCTTTTTTACCTTTGCTAATTGCAGAAAAAGCTTTTTCAAGATCATTTTGTTCTAGTGCTTTCTTAGCTCGGTCTAAATTCCCATTTATTATTGTAAGTGGATTATTTATTTCATGGGCCATACCGGCCGCCATCTCTCCGATTGAAGCAAATTTAGCGTTGAGATGACTCTCTTTGCTCTTTAGTTCTAATTCTTCCTCTCTTTTTTTTCTGATTTGAATCTCTTGAGATAGTGATTCAGTCTGCTCAGCTATGATTTTTTGTAAATAACGTTCTGAAATCTTAATCGTAAAGTGGATTAAGAAGAGAGAGAGTAAAAGGATAGTCGAGAGTTGACCAATGTTTTTTAAATTTCTTTTATTATATAGCGCAAGATCATGCGTGATATTTTTCCACACAAGATGAACTCCTATTGGCGGAGTGTCCGAGTATAGGTCGTTGTTTTGTTCATAAATATATCGATACGAGTAGACGTAGCTTGCGCTGTTTGTGTTTATGACGTTATTTATATTTTTATCTTCATCTTTATCTATAGTATCAATTTTTATTGTAGGATCAAATTTTGTTTTAGCTTTTAATGCGTCAGAGAATAGCTCCACTTCGTGAATGTTTGATGTGTTTAGTGTTTTAAAGTTTTTATACAGAATGACTGCGTAGTCGATATCTAAAGAGTCGTTGTTATGGTAGTTTTCAACAAGTAAGCCAAGTGTGGTAAAAGCAGCGATTATGCCGACAGATTTATCGTTAGTTTTTGAGTTTAAAATTGGAGATAAAGCTTTAAAGATTATTTCATCATTCTGCATGAAGATACCTTGAAGTGGGATAGCTTGTTCATATACGTCTATTGCGATATTTTGTGTGCCTGTCTTATCATGAGGGTTGTTGGCCTCATTTAGGACTGGGTTACTTGAGAGTGAAGCGCATTTAAATTTTTTTCCAACATGAACGTGAAGATTTTTTAGATTTGGGTCATCAATAAACTTATTTTTATAGTAATGGATTCGGTCATTAATTTGGTGTTGTAGCTCTAAAGACCGTTTTGTGTTTTCATTCAAATTACCACTTTCATCCATGAAGTTATATAGCCTGTTTACTCTATTGTTAATTTCGGTGTCGCTAGCGACGAACTCACTCACATATTGAAGATTTTTGAACATATTATTTTGATCGCGTTCAAAATTATTTAAGTGGTGGTTTAATGAGCTTATGTACTGTGTCTTAAACTCCTCCTGTTTCGATTGATAGAGTGTATAGGTAAATATTCCTGTCGCCACGATGGTGATGAGTGATATGAGGATAAATGTTTTATTTTTTCTCAAAAATTCCAATTTTCACCAATAGTAGTTAAGGAGCTAAATTCCATCTTCTATCTATCGGTTTTTTCAAAAAAAAATATAGAACTAAGTGGTTAACTTATTGTAAGTTCGCCTCATTTTCTTTTGGGGTAAGATTAGAGACTAGTTCGTCTATTCCACTCCCTTGCAATTCGCATTTACCTTGAGAGACTATTTTCCACCACTGCTCTTTCTCATTATGATAGTTTAGGACAAATCTTGGCATAAAATATGGTGTAAATTTAATAAATTTATCAAGTGATGTCCATTGGCCCGGTACCGTTAATACCTTATATGCGTTGTCGGGATATGTAAGTGCTCTTAGGGCCTCTCCTGCTGGGTATGGATTTTTTAAAACGTCATGAGTAAGTCTCTCTTTTGCTTTTTCAAGCTGGTCAAGTAGTTCAGTTGAATCAAAAAGCGCGGCCCCTCTTCTTGCTATTGCAATTAATGTTGCTTTTGCTGAACGGTATGGGCCATCAAAAGGTGAACAGTCTAGGTTTAAGTGGGCATAGACGTCATCATTTCTTTTTCTTCTTGTTGTAACTTGTTCGCCATCAATAAACTCTTTGGTGATAAATGTTAGAGTGTCTAAGAAATTTTTCTTAAACACCTCATTTGCTGTTATTTCATATGTTCGAAGTTGGACTTCAGCAAAAAAGACATAGTCTTCAAGATAAGTAGGTGTGTCACTTCTTGTGTTTGTATGAATAATTGTTTTGCCACCATCAGGTTTTTCTGTCAAAAAAACATCATAAAATCCGTCTAGGATTTTATTGAATAGTTGTGATGCGGTTCTACGAATAACATCAATAGAACAGTATTGAACTACATCTGTTAGAGATGAAAGAACTAAGAGGTTTGCACTGGCAACACTTTTATTATCAGTAATTGGGGGTATTCTCAATTTTCTGTCGCTGAGCAAATTATGATAAACTTTTCGGATGAGGTCCCAGCTCTTAGGTGTAAATATCTCCTCTTTAAAATCGTGGTTTAGTTTGATGGTGTTTAATTGCGAAGTATAATTTCCATCTTTGGTTATATTAAACCATTTTTTTATCTTATCGATGTTTTCAGCGATTTCTGGATTTTGTTGTTCTTCATTTTCTGCCATAACAGCATGTTCAAATTCCTCTTCACTAAAACAAAAATAGAGGCCAGGGGTCCCTTCACTTGTTCCACTTTGACTTGAAAAAAGATTTCCACTCTCTCCAAGCATCTCTGTTTGGAGGTAATCCAGCATCTTGATGATTGAGTCAAATACAATCGGTGACGGGTAGAGTAAACCCATTTTGGCCAGAACTTTCAATAAGGCCGCCTGATTATATAAATATTTTTCGAACGTTGGTAGTTGCCAGTTAGCATCTCTCGAAGAGTTGTGGATACCTCCTCTAACGTGATCGACAATCCCCCCCATTAACATTTTTTCTAGCGAAAAGATTATATGCTTCCCAAACTGTTCATCAATCATTCCTTCAAGCATCTGCTCTAATGCCCACTCATAAAAAGAAAAATTAGGAAAGCGTGGAGATGGCCCATACCCCCCGTTTGCGCTATCTTGAAACTCCTTTAAGGCGTTCATTACGGCCATAGGATGAGGAAAATGGCCATCAAAGCTCACCGATTCTTTTGGGGTTGAACCATGCTGAAGTGTCTCCCACGCCTTATTTGCGTTTTCAATAACATTATCTTTGTCATTTTTAAAAACGCTTGCGAGCTCTTTGATTATATCGTAAAGGCCAGTCTGATCCCCGTCAGATTTTGCAGGGAAGTAGTTTCCAACATAATATGGTTTCATGTCAGGCATTAAAAATGCTGTTATGGGTAGAATACCCTCATGGCCATAAAGTAAGGCCGCTCGCGAGTATAGTGTTGCTAAATCTGGAAACTCGTCTCTATCGACAATGATACAGACAAAGTTACCATTGAGTTCTGCTGCAATCTCTTCGTTTAAAAATGATTCAGTTGCTAACTCGTCGCACATATAATCTGCAGCGGATCCAATAAAAAGAAATATAGGAGAACTGTTTTTTTGCGCAATGTCTAATGCCTCTACGCCAAACCTGTGCCAGTGCACCAAGTCATCTTTTCGATTGTTTAAAAAAATAGATTTTTCGTCTTTTAACAGATTGTAATTAGGCTTTTTTGCCATTATATGCCTCGTTTCATATTTTGAGTTGAACTTAATTTTAGTTCTGTGCCAATGGTTTGGCCACAATTTTGGACGATACTCTTCCCTAAAAAAATATAAAAATTATTGACTCAACTGTTTACACTAGGTCTGAATGAGGGTAGAAGCCAAATTATGAAATATGTTGTGGCGGCCACTTTTAAGTACTTACCGGTGATACTATCGGTTTATTTGTACGGAACTCTTTATCTGGATCCGGTGCTTTTTATCAATATTACAAATAGTGTGTTGAATAAACATTTAGGGCCACCTGAACCGAACATACTCCCTGCCTTTGAACTACTATTAAATGTTGACCGGTTTAAGTTACTCGATCATAAGTCTTACGATTATTATGCCATAGACAGTAGTTTTAGTAAGAGTGTTCAACTCTTTAGAGCATCTGAAGTAACTTCTACTGAGTTTGAAGCGATGATCCTTGAGTCGACTCCGAATCACTTGAGGGGAAAATTAAAGTGGTTTTTAAGAGATGCCCTTGTTAATTCAGCAAAATATCGTGTCGATCCATTTTGGTCAATAGCAGTTATGTGGGTTGAGAGTCATTTTGGCCACGATGCTGTTAGCAGAGTCGGAGCTCTTGGGCCAATGCAGATTATGCCAGATACTGGAAAATATTTGGCAAAATTTCTTTCTAAAGATGGGGATGTTTTTCGTGACTATAATAGATTTGATGTCGACCCATTTGTTAATATAGAGGTAGGGATTTATTATCTTTCTTGGTTGATAAATAAATATAATGGAGATGCTACGAAAGCAACGATTGCTTATAATATGGGCCCACGTTGGGTAGATGATCGAGATGAAGAGTGGTTTTCTGTTGGAGTCGAGCACAATTACCTTGGGAAGGTTATGGATGCTTATCGATCGTTAACAGGTATTTATCAAAGAGAGATGCGAAGAAAAACGCGGCCCTACAAAGATACGTTTGTTTACTACGGTAAAAGGGCCAAGGCCCACAAATATAATTTGCTGGCCACATTTGCTTTTGAAAAATATATTAGTATCAGGAAAAACACTAGCGTTGAAATTAGACTGGTCTCTTTGTAAAACTATTTGATGAAAAAAAATCTGTCTATACTCCGAGATAAATTAGAAATTATTAACGATAAGTTTTTTAAACTTTTGAGTGAGAGAAAAGAGTTAGTGCGAGAGATCTCGTTGTCAAAAGATAGTGGAGTAGTTTTTTTGGAGCAGTTCCCAAATTATGCACCTGCAAGAGAGTGGGAGCTTTACAATCGGTTACTTATTGTTTTGCAACAACTCTCCCTTGGAGAGTTATTGGCATTTTCTTTATTAATCGAAGAGCATGCGGGAGGTGGTATTGGCAAATATCCTGCATGGAGTAAAATGGTTCATATCGAGTCTATGGATGTTACGTTAGCGAAAATTTCAATGATTAATCCTATGCTTGTTGCGTTATTATATCCAAAAGAGCTTGGGCAACTAAAAATTGCTCGTCTCTTTAAAGAGATTATTGAAAATGTTAAAGGAGAGTTATGTCCGCTTTAATTGAAAAGTGTGTTGCAATTGATGGGCCTTGTGGTAGTGGGAAATCTTCAATCGCCAAGGTTGTAGCAGAAAGATTGGGCGCACTGTACGTTGATACAGGTGCGATGTTTAGGGCCATCGGTTATTTTTGTTTTAAGAACAAAATCCCATTCAGTGAGGGTGACTCTTTAAGTTCATGTATTGCTGATTTAAAATTAGTATATCGTAAAGGTGATAACTCGAGTGGTGTTTATATTGAGATTGGGGGAGAGGATTTAACAGATGTTATAAGAGAGCACTATGTTTCTGAATTAGCTTCTAAGATTTCAAAGTTACAAACTGTTAGAGATTTTTTATTAATGTTTCAACGTGCTATTGCTCAGCACTCTCTTTGTGTGATGGAGGGAAGGGATATCGGAACAGTAGTTTTTCCTCATTCATTTTGTAAAATATTTTTGACAGCAAAAGATAGTGTTCGGGCAAACAGAAGATTGCTTCAGTTGAAAGAAAAAGGTGATTGTACAGTTACGTTTGAAACAGTCTTGGCAGATGTGAAAGATCGCGATGAGAGAGATATGAATAGAGCTGTTGCCCCATTAAAACAGGCAAGCGATGCTATTTTGCTCGATAGCTCTGATATGAGTAAAGATGATGTTGTTGAAAAAATTATTGACCTAGTAAAAGAGAGTTCTTGTAAAAATAGATTGAAAATATGAGAGTATTAATTAATAGAACCGATGCTATTGGCGATACGATCCTTACCATCCCGATGGCCAAAGCGATTAAGACCCAGCATCCTGATGCGTATATAGCGTTTCTTATTACTAAACCGTCGTTAGCTCTTTTTGAAAAAGAGAGTAGCGTTAATGAGGTAATTGTTTTAGATCGTAAACGGAGTAAGCTCTCTCAATATCTCCTCGTTCGTAAAATTTTTAAGAAAAAAAAATATGACGTTTATATTTATGTTGGAGGTACTCATCTTCCATCGTTTGCGGCCATCTTTGCTGGAATTAGAGTTCGGTGTGGACTAAAATCGAGATGGCCATCATTTCTCACTCTAAATAGCGGAGTAAGACAGAGACGTTCAAGTGTAGAGACTCATGAGTTTCATTATAATCTTTCACTTCTTAAGCCTCTAGGTATTGATTTAGGATTGGAAGAGAGGGCACAATTTTATCCAGAAATAAAACTGACAGATTATGAGATAGGTGTTGCGCAAGCAGCATTAAAAAAGGATCTAATGCTTACAAGAAATAGTTCGCAGGTAGCAAACTATATTGATGATGGTAACTATATTATAATTCATCCAGGAATGACTGGACATACTCTTAATCTTCCAATTTCTGATTATGTTAGAGTGATGTTTAAAATTGCAGGTAGCTTTAAGTCTCGTTATCTTTTTTTAATATCATACACATCTTCAGATAAAAAACAGATAGATGCTTTTAAATCTGAAGTTGAACAACTTCTCGTTGATGATGATCAAGAGTTTGATTCAAAATATCGCCCAGATATTTATTATTTTGATGGCGGATTAAGAGGCCTTCGGGATTATATGGGCGTTGTTTCAGGGACAAAACTTTTTATTGGCCCAAGTACTGGGCCACTTCATATTGCTAATTCTTTAAGAAAGAAAATTTTAGGAATTTATTCTCCAATTCTTGTCCAATCATCAAGTCGCTGGGGGCCAATTCCTAGAGAAGAGGAGAGAGTCAAAATTGCTGTCCCAAACGTTGTCTGTGGTGAGCAGAAAAATTGTATGGGAAGTGATTGTCCATATTATGAGTGTATGGAAAGAGTTGGCGTTGATCATCTAGTTGCAGAGGCCACTGAGTTATTGAAATCTAATTATTAATTTTTTTTCTGAAATGTAATTGCTAAAGTTATAATTTGAAGAATAAAGAATGCTCCAATAAAGATCGTTCCACCTTGACTAAAACCGTAAGAGTGTAGACCTGAAGCTAAAATATAGTTTACTCCAAACCATGCCATCATGACACTCATAAATGCTCCAGCAGTTAAAGGAATGAATAGGTCAGGTCTGATCCAAGAGCTATATTTTCCATGAATAATTGCCATATAGATACATAGTACGATTAAACTCCATGTTTCTTTTGGGTCCCAGCCCCAGAATCTGCCCCAAGAGTAATCTGCCCAGACTCCTCCAAGAATAATTCCTGCTGCTAAAAATACTGTCCCATATTTTAGACAAAGGTAGATTAAGTCTGAGTAGTATCTATCATCTTTATCACCAAGGCCTAGATATCTTTTTTTAATTAAAACGATATTGGCAAGGACCCAACTCAGCGCTAAAGCGCCGTAAGAGATAATGATTGTTGTAACGTGGGTGCTAAGCCAGAAGTTATCTCTTAGTACAGGGACAAGTGGTCCAATACTGCTTGGTAGCATGTTATTGGCAAAATTTATCATGAAAAGTGTACATACGTTGTATGAAAGGCCAACAATCAAAAGAATCTTATCTTTTTTAAGATGGCCAAGAATCATCGCTAGGATCAGGCCGCCATACCCAGAAAAAAGGACAGACTCGTACATGTTTGTAATGGGTGCTCTTTCTGAAATGATGGTTCTAAATACTAGTATTGCTGTTTGAGCAGCAATTGCAAGAGTAGAAAAACTTAAAGCGACGTGTAATTTCTTTAGTAGTACAGAGCTAAATAGAGCTAGAATAACAAACATTAGGGCCCAGTGAGAGAGATAAAGTTTTGTATAGGTTAATTCTGATAAGTAGTTATCGCCAAAAAATTTAATGTAATCATTTTTAATTGTTGAAAATTTTTCTGGTGTTAGTTGTTCTTTGCTAGCGATAAGTTGTGAGTACGTAGACCAGTTAGTGGCACCATTTGAAATTTCCGGAATAAGCCAATCGTTCCCAGTTGTGATGTTTTTGTATATTTCTATTTTTTCTAGCAATGAATCTATCGATTTTTGAAAAGAGCTATGTTTTGGAAGAGAGGCAAAATTTGATCTTAGGAGATTCTGCATACTGAGGAGTTTGCTATAGGTTACGTAGTGTTCTTCCCCAATATTTAATAGTTTCATTAAGTCAACGTGTTCAATTTTGGCAGTTAAATCTGTTAGTGTACCAGTTGAGAGTTCGCAGTAAGTGGTAACGCTAGATTTGCCATTAAACTTATAGCTGCCTGTTAGGTATTTGATATTTTCTCTAGCGTGAACAAGTAGGGGCTTGGCCCTTCCGTTTTGTTGAATAGGCAGCGATTCAAGCTCTTCGCTACAGATCGTTATAGCATGAGATGGTAGTAAGATCATTGACACTAAAAGTGTCATTAATATTTTTTGCATTATAATTGCTCCAATTAGTTGCAGTAGTGAAAACTATAATCTGCTATCTTGTAAAGAACGGTTCTTCCATCACCAGCTATAGCAAAAGCTTCAACTAGTAATGCTCCATTAAAATATACTGCTTGGTATTTTCTTTTTATTCCTTTTATATCGACGGTGTAATCAAAGTTATCTTGTCTTCCTGCATTTAGGTTAGTGATAAACTCATTTTTGTCGTTAATTTGATCCTCAAAGATGGCATCGCTTTCAAGCAGATGTCTAATAGCAGTAGCATCCTTTACTACTAGCTGATAAACGCTAGCGTTGTATAGATTTTTATCAATAACTGCGCCACCACATCTAGTGTGGCACTTAATGATCCACTCCCACTCGTTTGCCTTTGCAAATCTTGCAAAGAGAGACATTACAAGAATAACTGAAACTGTAATTAATTTTGCAAAATGTTTCATTGGCTTCACCATATGTTTAACGAGTTGTTGATCAATAGATATATACTAGAATTCTTGGCATCAAGCAACAATTATGGCCCTTAAGATAAAATTAAGGTTGTCTATTTTACCAGAAAGGTAATGGTCCAAGTTAAGGCCATGAGAATTGGTTGGTGTATTAAATAAATTATTAAAGCGTGTGAACCTAGGAACGTAAGTGGTGCAAGAAACCGGTAATTTGCTGTTTGAAGTTTGTGAAATTTGGTGGAGTAAATAAAAATTCCGATAAGAGTGGCACCGAACCAAGGTAAAAACGGGATGTAATCCATTGCTGCGTGTTTCATGATGAACCACGGTAACTGATAGTTAAAAAAAATTTCTGGGATGAATAGGGCAATTCCTAAAGCCAGTGAAAGTTTCGGAAATTTTCTAAATGGAAGCGCACAGAGTGTACAAAGAGCAATACAGTGAAGAGTTCCAAAATAGATCCATTTTGTTGGGTACAGGTAGTAGGTTACAAGAGAGATTATTGCAGCAAGGACTGAAATTTTTAAAAATCTATTAATAATTTTTTTCTTATTAATTTTTTCTGGATGGGCCAGCACCGTAGATACGCCGACTGTTCCCAGAAATAGAGCGACAATCACTCTTGGTAGTGCATACCAGAACGGGTTATGAAAAAAATCATTTTTAACGATGTTGAACATATCCAAATCGTAAAATAGGTGGAAGAATATCATTAGGAATACGGCAAAACCTCTGATCTGATCAACGAGATAAAATCTAGTTTGTGGTTTTGTTTGCTTTGCTGTAATTTTATTCATGGATTTATTATAACATAGATGCTGTGGCCCATGTCAAAACTGTTTCTTGTGGAGTTTTTATGAAGATTCGTTTTGTTCTTCCTATTATTTTAATAACGATAATATATTTACCATTCGTGGTTGTTAAATCTGTGTGGGAGAGTTCTCTTCCTAAAAATATGACTGGCACGGATCTTCCACTTGTTACAAGCGAGACAACGGTTATTAAGGATTCTTTCGGGGTTCCTCATATCAAGGCAAATTCAAAAGAAGAGATGTATCATACTCTTGGGTTTGTGATGGCCAGTGATCGTCTTTTTCAGATGGATATTCATAGAAGGGTAGCGAGTGGCCGTTTGAGTGAGATTTTTGGAGCGCGGGCACTTGAGGCCGACAAGCTATTTAGGACTTTTCGTTTTAAAGCAGCGATGAAAAAGCTGCTTGGAAAAAGTAGAGATAGATTAAATAAGGATATGCTCAGGTATTTAGATGCGTTTTATAAAGGAGTAAATCATTACATTGATACTAGGCCTCTTCCAATTGAATTTAAGTTGCTAGGATATCGACCTGACCATTTTGATATGCTTGATGGAATCTCATTTATCGGTTACATGGGATATAGCTTTGCAACCTCATTTAGAAATGATCTTTTGTTTCAGGAGCTTCAAGATAAATTGAGCGAGAAGATGCTCGATGATTTGAAAATTTTCCCAGAGAAAGTTTCAAGAGCTGGTGTTCCAGTTGTATTAAATAAGAAAGAGATCGAGATTTGGAATAATATTATTAAAACGACAGAGAGTACGCTCTCTCGTTTTGGTGGTAATCTGCACGGTAGTAATTCGTGGGTTGTCTCAGGAAAGAGAACAAAAAGTGGGTATCCAATTCTTGCTAATGATCCTCATATCGCAACATCTCACCCTGGAACTTGGTATGAGGCACATATCGAAAGTGGTAGCTATAGAATGTACGGCCATTTTCTTCCGATTCTTCCGTTCCCTGTTCTTGGCCATAATGAACATTATGGATGGGCAATGACGATGTCAAAGATTGACGAGATTAATCTTTATAATGAACAGGTTGATCGGGAAAAAGGCCTAGTTAAGTTTAAGGGAGAGTGGGTCGCATTAGAAAAAGAGAGTGAAGTTATCAAGGTGAAAGGTGGGCCGGATTATAATCTGGAGATTTTGATTACCCCACATGGCCCATTAATAAACTCAATTATGGATACAGGTAAAATTAAGAATGATCTCTCTTTGAGGTGGGTCTATTTTGATGATGATAATTACTCTATTGAGGCACTTTATAAGTTAGGAACAGCATCTAGTATGGATGAGTTTAAATCGGCGATAGTTCTTGGATCTGCTCCAGGACTAAATATAAGTTATGCTGATGCTAAGGGAAATATTGGATGGTGGGTGTATGGAAAAATTCCTCTAATGCCTAAAGGTGTAATGTCGGATAGGTTTTTAGATGGTAGCTCTGGTAAGGAGGAGTATTTAGGTTATCTGCCGTTTGAAAAAAATCCTCATAGTGTCAATCCGGATATCGGTTATATCGTTTCAGCAAACTATATCCCAGCTGGTTTTGATAATAAGTGGCAAGGTTTATGGGAGCCAAATGATAGGTTTGATACAATCACTCAGATGTTAAATGTTAAGGAAAAATGGGATCTTTCAGATTTTCAAATTATGCAGACTAGAGCGGTTGATGCAACATTTATGGATATAATGTCTGTTTTAACGAAAGAGATGGACGAGAGGGCCGGTGAATTAACGGGGATATATCTTGAAGCTTATAATAGATTAAAGAGATGGAATTATCAGTCGGATATGAGTTCGACAGAAGCGACGATGTTTCACTTGTGGAATCGAACTAATGTGAGACTTATCGTGGATGAGCTCTCGTCAGATAGTTTGGAAAAATATTGTGACTTAACGACATACTGGTTTTTTTATAAAAGAGTCCTTAATGATATGGGTGATGTGTGGTGGGACCAAGTTAATACGAGTGTTGTTGAAAGGGGTGGAGATATTATTATTGCTGGTTGGAAAGAGACAATTGATACGTTAAAGAGCAAGTTTGGAGGAGATATTAACACTTGGTACTGGGGCCGGTTGCATACTCTTGAATATGAACACCCTTTGGGATCGGTATCGCCTCTGAATAAGATTTTTAATATCGGGCCCCTTCCTGCTAGTGGTGGATTTAATCAGATAAACAATATGAGAGCTTCTGGGTGTGGTAATGAGTTGAAAATCACCTCGCTCCCTTCTACTCGACGGCTAATCGATTTTGCTTATCCAGAGCTTAGTATGGGTATTTTACCGGCCGGACAATCAGGACATGTGCTATCACCTAACTATCAAGATCAGGTAAGAATGTATTTAGATGGTGAGTATCGCTATCAATTATTAGATTGGGATCTTATTCTTTCAGAGGCGACTGATAAGATACTCTTTTACTGAAACATCTTTTGCATATTTTTCATTAACTCTTCCATCTGTGCAGAATCTAATTTGATATCTTTCATGGAGTTCATCTCGGGAGAGTTAATATTTAGCTCGCACTTGCTATTTTTTGCATCATAGGTAGTCCCAAGAGAGCGACAGACTCGGATCATGACAGAATCAGAAGCGTCGATTGTTGAAAGCATTGCCTGTTCGGTTTTTTTGATATTGTCAGTTAGGTGTAGAAATATGATTGTTACTCCGCCTAGAAGAGCTATTGCGATCATTATCTCTACAAGGGAGAATCCATCATTTTTGTAAAGTTTTGAACCTCTGTTTTTAATACTCATGAGAATACTTCCTACTATTAATTGATTATTATAAGTATAAGAGAAAAAATCTTGCGATTGAAGCACTGTTTAGCTATCATTAGTAAAGAATTAAATGAATACATAGAGTGGAGTCACTTTGACGTTAAAATTTAAGCTCTTAAAATCGAAGAAAGAGTTGGATGAGGTTATGGGATTTAATCTGGATGCCTTTAGTGACTCGTTTGATTTTGACTGGACTGTTCAAGGGCTTCAACACGAAGTTAAAAGCGGATGGGAAGTTTATGCCGCTAGTGTTGATAAAGAGATTGTTGCTGCCATGCTGGTTATGGAGGACGGAGACGCTCTTCTTACCAAAAACACTTCGGTTAAAAGAGAGTTTCAAGGGAGTGGTTACTCTCATGAAATTAAGAATTTTTTTGAGATAAGGGCGAAGGAATCACGTCTGAAAAAGGTTGTTCACTACTGTAGAATTGATAACTTTAGGATGTACTCGCTTAATGAAAGTCATGGGTATGAAAAAAAAGGTAACCTTGAAAGTAATAAAAATATTGTCGAATGGGTGAAAAATATAAAATAATATATCTATAGCGTGGAGATTTTGTTTAAGTAAGTGAATATTTTTACGATGAGGTTACGAGTTTTTTAGGAATATTATCCACTAAATTTTTAGGAGGTTTTTGTGGCGACGAAGAAGGCAACGAAGAAGGCGACGAAGAAGGCAACGAAGAAAGTAGCAAAAAAAGCTACAACAAAGAAAGTGGCCAAGAAGGCAACAAAGAAAGTAGCGACTAAGAAAGTAGCAAAAAAAGTAAAGGCGAAGACAAAAAGAAAGCCAAATGCTGCGTTTATGAAGCCACTTACTCCATCAGCTGATTTGGCAAAAATTACTGGTCCAAAGCCATTGCCAAGAACTCAAGTTATGAAGAAGCTTTGGGACTACATCAAGAAGAACAATCTTCAAGATACAAAAAACAAAAGAAACATTAACTGTGACGACGTAATGAAAGTTGTTATGGGTAAGTCGACTGTTTCTATGTTCGAAATGGCAAAATTTATTGGAAAACATCTAAAATAAATTAAAAGATTTCTAATGTAATTGAAGGGACTGGCGTTTGCTGGTCCTTTTTATTTTGAGTTATTTATATTGATGGACATGTATTCTTGTTGAAGTTTACTGCTAATTAGATCTGTCCCAGATACATTTTTAAAAAAATCTTTACATTGAATGGTTGGATTACCATTTGGGAATTTATTTTTTCCAGATAAATAGTCGATACAAGTCTTAGCATAATGATCAAGATATTCAGGAAAATTTTTATGCAAATGATTTAAGAGGATGGTCTTTTTCTTTTGGTCAAAAATATTAAATAACTCACCAGGAAGAGGGTCCATCAATTGTAGTTTTTTTAAAACTTCATTTCTTCTTTCAAAATTTAATCCAAGATTTTTAACATTATTCCAGGCGATATTAAAGATAGGCCCAGCAGTTGGACCTGAGAGAATGAAGAATGCAGAAAAAGTATCGATTTCATCCTGAGATAAACTATTTTGGCCATAAAGAAGAGTAAAGCTGATCTCTCTTCTTAGCGGTGATTTTGAGTAGAGGGATGTGACTAAATCTTTTTTTAGTTCGGCCCAACAATCATCGTTCATTATTTCATAAATTATTATTTGTAAATCTTGATTGGGAAGTAAGACTCCCTGAGCTTTTTTATCAATTCTAGTAATTAACTCTTGGATCAAGCTATCTTTTACATCTTGGCGCCTACATAGAAATGTTGAGCCATCTGAGCGAGCAATTGTGGAATATAATGGCCAAGTATCTGTGCTGATCTTATATTTTCCGATCAGCGTTAAGAGGCCGGTTGCAAGATAAGGGTCTTGACCTGGGGTTCTTTTCCAAAATTTACTAACTTCATCTTTGCACTTTTCATCAATTTTCTTTGTTAGGCAGTAATCTAAGTACTTTACTCCGTATGAAGCTCTATTATTTAGAAAAATTACATCACTAATTATTTCTGGCCACATTAGTAGTGACTCTATGTAGGAGAACCATTTCTCTTCAAAACGACTATTTTTTTCGCAATCGACAACGAATTTTTCTGCGACACCTTGAACCATCTCTTTCCAGTGAGAATCCCTCTTGGTGGGAGGGATATCTTTAGCATGAGAAAGAAACTCACTATAATCATTGGCCCGTTCTAAAATTTCAAGGTCTTTGATTGTGTATAAGGCAGAGAAATTGGCCTTATACGGTAAGGCGATTCCAAGTATTAATATCGAGTGGAGTAGTACAATTTTTTTTAACGACATATTAAAATATCTTAAGATGTACGACTCTGTCAGTCAATGATAGTTCTTTATTAATGACGAATAGACTAATTGTGAAAGCTAGGGTAAAAATTTATGTTTCAAATATATTCGTGCAATGTGAGCGCATTTCGACTGGAGGAAAAATGAGAAATGTAGGCGGTGAAGTAGAATCTCTACTACCTGTTTTACCAAAAATTGTTAGCAAGAGATTAACAAATTATAGTGGGGACACATCGTGGTCTTTTTATTTTTATGAAGAGTTTTCAGAGACACTTTTAAATAGTTCTGGAGAAATTGATAATGATGTTAAGTTTAAATTAGCACCATACATGGCAGAAGGACTTAATGATTTTAGACTTCAGCTAGATATAAAAGGACTCACCACTTTAATTGGCATTTTTTTTAAAGATAGAGAGGTGAGATTTTATTCTCCTCGCCTAGGAAGAGAGCTATTCTTATTGCAAGAGCTAGAGGTCTGTAAAAAAGTTGAAGGAGTTTTTTGTAAAGATCATCAGGCGCTTGAAAATCATGTTAATAAGGCCGCATCTCTTTCACATATAAATTTTTCATCAGATGTTGATATTATTACCAAAAAGTTTTCACTACCAGATCTATTAAATGGTGAAGAGTATAAGCAACTAGAGAGCAAAACTCACGAAAGAGCAGAAGAACTGCTTGCGCACATGCGATCGTACAAACAGTCAATATTTGAAAAACTTAGTGATTGGGGGTTGAACCTTACTGCAAATTTTGCACTTCTTAGAATTCACATGCTTAAGTTTTTGGCAATTTTACCATCTCTTGATTACGATAAAAGTGGAGTTGAGGTAAAAAGAATTTTATTAGAGTCGATTAGACGATTGTTAATTGATTCAGAAAAAGCCAAAAACCTTAAGAGGAAAGGTCAAGAAAGGCCTCTTACAGATTCTGCTGTAGTTTTTTTTAACATGGTGTTTAATCTTTCAAAATTTACTCCACCTAATATTTTGACCTTTGTCGTAAGGTATCTAGTGAAGCTAATGGCAAAAAGATTTATTGCGGGTGAGAGTATTGAAAAAGCGGAGCAATCATTAAAGGTTTTATATGCAACTGAAAGAGATGTCAGCCTTGATCAGTTAGGTGAGTTGGTTGTCTCTAATAAAGAGGCAGATAATTATTGTGAAGAGGTAATAAGACTGATTCGTGGTTTTTCACTTCACGTTGATAGAGGTGCAAAAAATAGAGCAGGTATGAATAGAGCGTACGTTTCTATTAAAGTCTCAGCGCTTAGCAACGATTTTAAACCTCATGCTCAAGAGTACACATACGGGAAAGTAGCACCAAGATTAAAAAAGATCCTTCTTGCAGCAAAGCAAGAGGATGTCTTCTTAAATATCGATGCTGAACATTACGATTATCGAGACATTGTCTTTTACGTTTATAGACGAGTGTTACTTGAGACGCCAGAGTTACAAGATTTTGCGAAAACCGGAATTGTATTGCAAGCATATTTAAGAGATGCATATGTTCACTTACAAGATATTATTAGTTTGGCAAAAGAGCGAAGAATTAATATGCCTGTAAGAATCGTTAAGGGGGCATATTGGGATGCAGAAACAATTCACGCTGATGCTCATAGTTTTGATGCTCCTGAATTTTTGAATAAAGAAGAGACCGATATTCATTTTAGACAGTTGATTGTTAAGATTCTTGAAGAGGGTAAATATCTGACTCTTGCGGTAGCTTCTCATAACTATCTTGATCACTGTTTTGCCATGGTGGCAAGAGAGACTCTTTTCCCATCAGCACCGATTGTTGAGCATCAATGTCTTCACATGACTTATGAAGCGCTTTCAAATGGTTTAAGCAAAATGGGGGTTGCAGTTAGAAACTACGTCCCAGTTGGTAGTTTGTTGGTTGGGATGGCCTACTTGGTTAGAAGAATTATGGAGAACTCATCGCAGGTTGGTGTTTTAACCATAATGAGATCACATAGAAAAACACAGAGTGTTGATTCGCCTAATAAAGTTCACTCTTCAAAGAAGAAAAAAGGGGAGCTAGTTCGTAATCTTACAATGTCTGAACTTACTACAGCATTTTTTAATGTTGCCCCCCTTCGACTTTATGTTAAAGAGTCTAGAGATTGGATGAAATGTTCTTTGGATAGATTTAAAGAGAATGTTGGTGGCGAATATCCAAATAGTTTTGAAATTAGCGGAGATTGGCATGAGATTATTTCCTCGTCTGGGCCAGAGCTTATTATTGGTAAAATTAGATTTGCAACAGCAAAAGATGCGGCCATGGCAGTTGAGCTTGCTAATGAGTCATACTTAAATGGTAGTTGGGCAAAGGCCAACTGGATAGTAAGAGCAAGTGTTCTATTAAAAGCAGCATCAGTAATGGTGGCAAGAAGAAATGATCTTGCGGCCCTGATTTGTTACGAAGCAGGAAAATCAATTCCAGAATCTTTGGCAGATGTTGATGAAGCTGTAGATTTTTTGAATTTTTATGCAAGAGAGGAGAGAAGGCTTAATAAGAAGAATCCAACCATTATTTCAAGAGGTGTCTTTGCTGTCGTTGCTCCTTGGAATTTTCCTTTAGCGATTCCTTGCGGTATGGCGACAAGCGCACTAGTTGCTGGTAATAGTGTTGTTTTAAAATCAGCAAAACATACACCGTTAATAGCGCAAAAATTTGTCGATATCATGCACGAAGCAGGAGTTCCAAAAAATGTTTTGATTCACTTGCCAGGTCAAGGTTCAGCAATTGGGGATGTTTTAATCGAGCACGAATATATAAGTGGCGTAGTCTTTACAGGTTCTAAAGAAGTTGGGATGAGAATTGCTCATAAGCTTGGTAAGCGAATTGTTGAAAACAAACTATTCAATGTAAGTTTTCCGGCAAAAGTTATTACAGAGATGGGTGGCAAAAACGCGATCATCGTTACTGCAAATGCGGAATTAGATGAGACGGTTTCTGGAATTCTTTATTCATCATTTGCCCATAGCGGACAAAAGTGTTCTGCTGCTTCTAGAGTTTTAGTCGATAATAGAGTTAAAGATAGATTGCTGGAAAGATTAAAAGAGGCAGTTAATGATCTTGAGGTCGCTGAGGCGTATAAATTTTCAACTACTGTTAATCCGGTTATATGTGAAGCTGATAAGCGAAGACTTAGAACTGAGATTGAGGCTGCTTCAAAAGAGGCCCTGAACTTTGGTGGAAAAGTTGTTGCAGATAGATCTAAAGATAATCTTCCTGGTTTTTGTGTTGGCCCGGCAGTCATTGAGCTTCCTGCAAAAAGAGCACTACAACCAGATAGCTACGCAAATAAAGAGCTATTTGGCCCAGCACTTCACGTTATCGGCTTTGATGATTTAGATGAAGCGATAAAGCTATTTAACAATACAGAGTACGCTCTTACAGGCGGAATATTTAGTCAGTCACAAGATGATATTGATTACTTAGTAGAAAGAATGGAAGTTGGTAATGTCTATGTTAATAGATCAATTACAGGAGCTAGAGTAGGAATTGAACCATTTGGTGGTTTTAAACTATCAGGAACTGGGCCAAAGGCCGGTGGAACAGGGTATTTAAGCTCATTCCATCTTCTTCCAGCTGATGAGGTTAATAAGAGTGATACTCAGATTGAAAAAGGAAATGATTACATTTTTGATCTTTGTAAAAAATCAGGGCTTGGTGCAGATGCAAGGCTACTTAGACTGAAAAGAGCATTTAGCTCAGTCTTGTTACATTTTGAAACAATTTTTAAAGGTGTTAATTCTAGTAACAAAGAGGTTATTTCGAATTTTAGAGATTGGTTAGATGGCCAGCTAGTAGGTTTTGTTGGGGAAAAACATTCCAATAAGGCCATCCCTGGACAACTTAGTTATAACAACTATTTCTTACCAAGAGAGAAGGCGATCGTTGTTGCTTACAATGAGATGCCTGGTATTAGGACTCTTTTACAAGTGTTATCTGCAATAAGTGTTGGAACAGGTGTAACTGTTTTGGCAAGAAACCAAAGATCTTTTGTTTGGTGGTCATTGTTTATTAAACATTTTGAAAAGGCCGGAATTTCTAAAGAGAATTTGAATGTGTTTTTTCCAACAGAAACCTTGTTAGACAAGGCCCTAAAAGATAACTATCTTGCTTGTGTTATAGTGAGTGGTTCTGATGCAAACGTTCAAGATGCGCTAAACACTGTTTATGATAACAGTTTTGATGAAAAGGTAATGACATCGTTTGTTACTCCTTATGAATCTCCTGATGTTGATGATTTTTATACTTATTTACGGCAGTTTTGTTGGGAGAGATCTCTTGCCGTTAATACGATGAGGCATGGGGCACCTTTAAATTTAGAGTTATAATTGCACAATTTATCTGTCGCCATTTGTGGATGTGGCAATATGGGGAGCGCTCTTGCCAAGAGGCTCCCTCCATTTAAAGAGTTTCTTTGCTTTGATCCACAGAGTGAAAAAGCAGAAGCGTTGGCAGATACGATTGGAGGCAAGAGTGTAACGACTCCTCTTGATTTGGCAAAAGCAGATATTTTTATAATTGGGTGTAAGCCAAATCAGTTTGAAAATCTTGCTTCACAGATTTCAATGATAACGAAAAATAGATTGATTGTTTCAATGTTGGCCGGAAAGCGCTTAGATCTTATTTCTAAATCATTAGGATCTTCACGGGCGATTAGAATAATGCCGAGTACTCCAGTATTAGTTGGAAAAGGTGTGATCACAGCATTTTTTGACAAATCTCTTTCAAATATTGATTTAGATCTTGTTAAATATATGTTTTTAAAAATGGGGCCTTTTTTTCATCCATTTACTGATGAAACTATGATCGATATAACAACAGGACATACTGGATCAGGCCCAGCTTATATTTTTGAGATAGTAAGAATTATGAGTGAAGTTTTAGTTAGGGAGGGCGTGGAGCGTTCCCTTGCGGTTAAACTTATCGGTGAAATGATTGCAGGATCTGCTGAACTTTTGCTCTCAAGTTCACTTTCTCCTGAAGAGTTAAGAGTTAATGTTACAAGTCCAGGTGGCACAACTGAAGCAGCATTGAATATTTTCAAAGAACACTGTTTAGAGACTATTTTTGAAAAAGCGTTACAGGCAGCTTTTACCAGGGCAATGAGTTTTGCTTGAAAAAAAATCTGTATAAATTACATGTTTAAGCTAATTACACAATGGCCGGCCCATTTTTGTAGTATAGACTGCCATATTAAAAAAGTTATCATAAATGTCTTGTTTGACAGTTATGCAGGGGGTTTGTTAAATGATTAAATCGACAAGAATAGCTTTTTCGCCGAAAGTGGGTGTTATATATAGGTTGAACAAAGGAGCTGTTTTGAACTACGAATTTATACTGACAGATAATACCTTGTCGTTTCTTTCAACAATTAAATCTCTTTTTGATACAGGGACTCCACTAGAACTCTATCTCCCAAGCGAAAACCTAACAGGCTCGATCAGAACCGAGTGTGATGGCATTATAACAGCTAGAGGTATCATTGCTGGTAAAAGTGTCGGAGTTGTCCTTAATGATTTTAAGATTAAGGGTGGCGGGTTTGGAACTGAAAATTCTAGAAGAATGGTTGCATTTTTAAAGCAGATGAAAAATGAAGAGACCCCTGTAATATTTATTATCGATTCAATAGGGGTAAGGATTATGGAGGGGCGAAAGGTTTTTGATGGTGCCTTTCGAGTGATTCCTGCTCTCAAGGATTTTGTTAAGGATAATTTATTAATTACTGTAGTGAAAAAAAGAGCACTTGGCATTGGAGCATTGTTATACACTTTTGGAGATTACCGCTTTGCAATTTCAGAGGAT
This sequence comes from Bdellovibrio sp., assembly GCA_020720455.1. Taxonomy (GTDB): domain Bacteria; phylum Bdellovibrionota; class Bacteriovoracia; order Bacteriovoracales; family Bacteriovoracaceae; genus DYOQ01. The sequence continues at coordinate 67,490 of DYOQ01000002.1, read as the reverse complement.
TCTCATCTAAATTTAACGGGGCCAGAAGTCTTTAAGATGTTTTTTGGAGCAAAGGCAAATTTTGATGAGATAGCTTCTAGTAAGAGGCAGCAGAAAAAAAATTCGATTGTTCATGATATCTGTGATTCTCAAGAGGAAGTTAACCGCAAGATTCGGGAAATTTTTCTATTTTCAAATGTTGTTGATAATGGTTTGCTTGTGGAATCTAGTAGGCACGGTTCAAATGCTGATGCAGACCCAACACTGGATGCAATTGGTTCAACTCGGATAGAGCTATTTTCACAATTAAGCCCAGTTGTTAAAATTCATATGCATAAGATGCTAATTTATAATTTTGCAACCTTCATGAATCCTAAAGGGAAGGCCAACATGATTACCGTTGAGGCCATTAAAAAATTTAGGCTTGCTCTTAATTTGCTAAAAAAATTAAAGCTTCCGATCTTTACAATAGTTGACACTCCTGGTGGAGATCCTCGCGTAGAAGAAAATGATAAAGGGATACTAGAAGAGATGACTCAGATGACGGTAGATATAATTGATTATCCATATTTAAAAAAGGGGTTTATTACTGGCCGTTGTTATGGTGGAGCTTCGGTTAGTTCAATACCTCCATTCTTTGGTGGTCAAAAAACAACAATCGTAGAGGGTGGAGCTTGTGGAATAATGGGTGATAATATTATTTCTCATCTTCTATCGTCGTCACCAAGACTTCATGCCGAATGGGAAGAGAATCGTACGAATGAGAAAGCAGATTTTTCAGATTATATGGAACAAGGAATTTTAGATAAAATCATTAAACGTGATGAAATCGGTACTGAAATCATTGCTACGCTTATTAATAATAGAAATGTTGCAGAAAATGATGTCAATGTTGATGAGTATCTGATGTCATTTAGTGGGTATTCTACTAGCAAATTGATGTCAGGATATTCGAAGTATGTTGGGGTTGATGAAGATTTAAACAGGTTGGTGGATAATGTTTAATGCAAATAATTTTTTTTTTGGAATTAACATTAGATCTATTAAAAGCTGTGATTTTTCTACTATGCACTCTATTGAGAACGAAGATATTTTAAAATATGGCCGAGATGGGAATGCGGATGTTCGACTTCTTGAGTTTATTACGAAGAAGATGAAGATTAAAAATCGGTATTGGGCCAAAGATGGTGTTGACTCGCTTGATTTAGCAAAGAGTGCCCTCTCTAAGTTAATACAGAGTGATCCAGGCCTTGTAACAGATGCCGAGTTTATGATTTTTGCTGGAATTTCTAATCCCATGCCAACAGTATGTCAGAGTGCATTTTTAGCTTCAGAACTCGAGTTGCAAAATACAAGTTGCTGGGATTTGAAATCTGGTTGTTCGACAGGAGTGCTAGCTCTTATGCAGGCACTTGAATGGGTCAACAGAGGGGCAAAGAAAGGGATTATTGTTTGTAGTGAGACTTTTTCAAAATTTACCAATAAAGAGACATTGCAGATGGCAGCTTCGATAGGGGATGGGGCAGTTGCCTTTGTTGTGGAGCCAGCAAAAGATTTTAAAGTTTTAGGAGCAGTTCATGGTACAGATGCCCGGTTTATGAAATCTATGTATGTTCCAGGGAAGTATCCAGTAGATGTCAAGTGCTATAATCCGTTAGAGTATACGTTTAATTTTAGCGAGAAGGGGGGAACCTCTGAGATGATTGCTCACTATTGGAAAAAATCGTTAGAAGATTTACTTAGAGTCTCTAATATTTCTGGAAGAGAGATTCATCACTATATTGCACATCAAGTTGACGGTTCAAAAAATTATCAGTTTGCCAAAGAGTTTGATATTCCAGATGAGGCGATCGCTCTTAATTTTGAACAGTTTGGTAATATGGGTTGTCCTACAATATTTTTGAACTATATGCAGTGGATGAGTACTAGGAAAATAAATAGTGGTGATATTATTGTTTATCATGCAGTTGGTGGTGGCCTCTCTTGGGCAGCTCTTGCCATGCAAAAGGTGTAAGTATGAACATGATCTTTGAAAAAGTATTATCAGTAATTGAAAAGTGTGAAGATTTAAATCCAAAGGTTAATCTAAAAGAGATTCGTCAAGAGATGGAGTTTAAAGCAGATCTTGGCTTTGATTCTTTAGCATTAATGAGTTTAGTTTATGAACTTCAAGAAGCCTATCCAGCGCTAGACGAGATGGCCATAGCTGATTGGAGTACCATTGATGATTGTGTAAAGCATTTAGAAAGGCTTGAGTGATAATGTCTAGTAATCTTTGTTCACTATTTATTTCAAGAGAGATCTCAGTCGAGAAGAGTGTTTGTACTCAGGAGTTTAAAGAGCAACTTCTTCTAGAGGTAAGCTCCATTATTAATGAGTTGGCCTCAAATAGTGAGATCTTGTTAAGAGATAAAGACCCATTTAGGTTTGCTCTAATTTTTCTGGCGGCCATTGATGCTGGACATTTTCCAGTAGCTATCCCAACAGATCTTCCAGATTTTCAATTTGATAAGATTAAGATGTCTCGTGGAAATCCAGTGGTTCTTGATAATTTTAAAGTTACTGGCGGTAGTGTTAAAGCTAGCGTCACTGGTTGCTATGGATCTTTAACATCTGGGACAACGAGTGTTCCCAAGCTATGTGTACTTGATGCGGTTAATGCAAGAGCTTGTGCTAAGGCACATGCTGATAGTTTAAATATTGCTAGTGAAGACCAAGTTATTCAGTCGCTACCAATTTATCATTCATTTGGAATAATCGCGTATATTTTTACAACGATTGAAGTCGGAAATAGGCTAAATTTTAATCGAGCATTCTTAGGAATAAGGGCCTTGCAAAAAAGAGAGCTTTGTGATTGCATTTTACATCTTAGTCCAGCTCAACTCTCATTTGTAGTAAAAGAGAGGAGCGGAGGAATTAAGGGGATAAAGAGTTTTAGTGTCGGAGGTGGGATGGCGTCCACTGGTTTACTTGAGAAGTTATCCGAACTATTTCCTGCGACAAAGATTTATACAACTTATGGCCTCACTGAAGCTGGGCCAAGGGTGACTACAGGAGTTTGGAAAAGAGATAGGCCTACGGGTTATATTGGTGAATCAATCTCAGGAGTAACGCTTGCAGTTCTAAGAAACGGAGTAGTTAAAAAAAGTGGAGAGGGAAAACTTTGTATTAAAACTCCATATCTCAAGATTAATCTTGGCGCAGACGAGTTGGTCGATGATTATTTACTAACGAGAGATTTGGTATGCATAGATGAATGTGGGAGCGTGAATTTTCTCTCAAGAGAGGATGATTTAATCAACGTTGGTGGAATTAGCGTTTATCCAAAAGATATTGAAGATGTTGTTAAAGAGTATGATTTGATCACTGATTGTATCGTGTTTAAAAAGAAAAGTAGTGAATATGAAGAGTATCCAATCCTCGCCGTAGAAGGAATGATTGAGGTTAAACTTCTTGATGATTTTTTAAAGCATAAATTAACTATTTATCAGGTGCCAAAAGAGATCCACTGTTTTGAGCAATTTCCTCGCTTTTCATTGGGAAAGGTTAATAGACAAGATCTTTTATCAAGGATTAAACATGAGTAAAATTTGGATTTCTGGAATTTCACACTACGTTCCTGAACAAGTTGTAACCAATAGTGAGATGATTGAACGATTTAATATTAGAATGAAACCAGCTTGGGTTGAGAAAGTCATAGGAATAAAAGAGAGACGTTGGGCAAACGCCAACGAGGCCGCAAGTGATTTGGCCGTAAGTGCGGCCAAACAATTAGACCTCGAAGGGTTTTGTGGCCCAATATATCTTTCTACAATTTCCGGTGATTTTCCAACACCATCAACAAGCTCAATTGTAAAACGTAAATTAGGAATTTCTGGTAGATCAAGTGCTACTGATGTTAATGCTGCATGTGCTGGCCAAATATTTGCATTAGAACTTGGATATAATAAGTTGATGACCTCTTCTGTTGATAGTGAGGTGCTAGTCATAGCTTCTGAAGTAAGAAGTAAATTTTTAAATACTCAAGATAGACGGACAGTTTTTCTTTTTTCTGATGCTGCTTGTGCTATTAAATTAGAAAGAAGTGACAATCCACCTGGTGAGATCGAGTGGATTGTTACTCAGACTGTTGGTAGTGATGAGTATGAGATTTTAATTCCAGGTGGCGGGAGTGCTGCTCCTTTAACTAATGAAAGTTTTGCAAGCGGTGGCCATCTAATAACTATGGTTGATGGGAGTAAAATTTTTGAAAAAACTACTGTTGAACTTATTAATGAAATAGAGAACACTCTAAAAAATAAAGGGATGAGTAAGAGTGACTATGATCACTTTATTTTTCATCAGGGTAATGGAAATTTGATTAGAGTTATTTGCCAAAGACTTGGAATACCACTAGAAAAGGCGTGGATAAATTTTGAAACTTTTGGAAACTCTTCTAGCGCTAGCGCTGGAGTTTCGCTATCGCATGCGTATAATAAAGGTGTGATAAAAAAAGGGGATAGAGTTCTAATGATGGCAATGGGTGCTGGATACCATTTAGGGTTAGTTTCAATTAGGTGGGGCATTTGAAAATTTTAATTACTGGGGCCTCTGGACTTCTTGGTTCCCATCTGGTTAAGGAATCTTTAGCGCGAGGATTTACAGTAGTCGGCGCTGCTAGAAACGTATCATCAAAAACGTATATTGGAACTGTCGAAAATGTTAACTATACGACAGTCTCAATGGATCTTTCAAATGTTGAGACGTTTGTTACAGAAAAGTTTGATGTCGTAATTAATGCCGCTGCTTTTGCTAGTCCTTTTGAAAAAGATAGTTCTATGATGGAGATGGTAAATGTTAGTGGTGTTAAAAACCTTTATCACTGGGCGCTTGCTAGCGGAGTAAAAAAATTTATTCAAATTTCAAGTATCGCCTGTTTTGGAAGTAGCAGTTATGCATCTATGATAGATGAATGTAGCTCTAGTTTTTGGAGAGAGACTGTTTATGGTAGAACAAAAAAAGAGGCTGACCTTTGGTTGTCTAATAATAGTCAGCTTCCACTCTTGACTATTCATCCTTGTTATATGTTAGGGGAGTTTGATAGTAGGCCATCATCTGGTGCTATTTTTTTCGCGCTTAAAATGGGCAAGTTTACAAGCTATATTAATAATACCAAAAATTTTGTTGCCGCTTCGGATGTAGCAAGGGGCGTGTTAGATGCAATATCAAGTGGTGCTAGTGGAAATTATATACTTGGCGGATATAATTATAAGATAAAAGAGTTTTTAGATTGCTATGCTAAAATTACTGGTGAATCTATTTCCAATATCACGGAAGTTGACCTGGGAAAAATAGATTTCTCGGATATAATAAATGGAGAGATGGTTAAAGAGTTTTGTCTTTCGTATAGTGCAAGCAGCGAAAAAGCATTTCGTGATTTTGGATATGCCCCCCAAATTGAGATAGAGGAGATGATAAAGAGTAGTATTACCTATTTTGAAAGCAAAAAGATGTTAAGATTTAAGAAAAGATAGAAGGATAGAAAAGAGGTTGTTATGAATATTTTAATTACTGGTGGACGCTCAGATATGGCGTATGAAATGGTAAAAAGATACTCTGCTATTGGCCACTCGTGTATTGTCACAGCTTCAAGTGATGAGAGTGTGTTAGATGTCACTAAGCTTTATCTTAATATCGAACCGAAAGTAAAGGTTGTTCGTTTTTTGCTTGAAAGAGCAGAGGAATCACAAGAGGTGATTCAATCATTGCTTGAAGATAGTGGCATAGATGTTGTGATACTGAATGCTTGGAACAAAGTTGAAAACTTGCAACTATTTCACGATTGTTCTAATGAAGAGATGGAAACGGAACTGGACAATGTAAAAGGAAATCTCTGGCTTCTTAAACAAATATTGCCACACATGAAGGATAAAAATTTTGGTAGAGTACTGTTTATCTCTTCAATAGCAGCGATAAATGGAGCTAGCAGATACGGAATGTACTGCCTTGGAAAAGCGGCGATGGAAGGGATTATTTATAATTTAGCTGTTGATTATGGTGAGTATAATATTTTTTCAAACATTCTAAGGCCTGGCATAATTAAGACGGAAAGAACTAAACGGTTTTGGGAGAAAGATTTTTATATAGCAAAAGTCTCCAGACCAATTCCGGCGATGAGGATGGGAGAAGCTACTCAGGTAGCAAAAGCAACTTTGCCTTTTATCGATAAAGACTCATATATCAGCGGAACTAGTATTAACGTAAGTGGAGGGTTGCCGCTTATTAGATCCAAAGGGTTGTTGAAATGAGTACATCTAAACGGCCATCGATAGTGTTTTTGTTACTTGCAGATATGGTCGGTTATTTTTATTCGGCAGTACCAGCTGCTCTTGCTTGGTTTGGTGCTGGTGCTTTTATTTATATTTTATCTACAAACGTATGGTTAATGTTTTTAGCTGTGATCATATCACCACTAGTTTTATCGTTACTGTTTATTTTAATTTGTTTTTTATTTCAACGAGTACTTCCAAAAATGAAACCAGGAATTTACCGGCCTGGCGTTAGTAAAGGTGCAATTGTTTGGCATCTAAATAACTCTCTTGCTCAAGGATTAGAGATAGCATCTCTTAAAATGTTGATCTTTAGTAATAAAACTTTGAAGTGGCTCTATTTTAGAGCGATGGGCGCAAAAATTGCTTTCGGGATTTTTTCATCAACACTTGTGACGTTTAGAGAGTACCCATTGATCACAATAGGTGAGGGTTCTTCAATAGGTGCCTATTGCCACATATCGTGTCATAATTTTCAAGGGGAGAAAATTTTATTAGCTCCAATTGTGATAGGAAAAAACGTTTTTATTGGAATGAAAACGCTTATTGGACCTAAAACTACAATAGGCGATGATGTGTCAATCGGTGGCAATAATAATTTATCGTTTGATACGGTTGCGCCGAATACTATCATTAAAAATTTTGAATATGAGTATGGTAAAAACAGAAAATATCTTGTTGCTGATAGTTCTGAAAAAGAGGTTTAAAAATGAGGCCTGCTGGTAATTATAATAATGCTCAAAATGCAAAAAAGTATGTGATTGGTGAGTTTATTTACTGGGTTCTTTGGGTAATAGTGATAGCAATTACGATTGTTTTTTTTAAACTGTTTACTTTTGTCTCGATTCTTGAAAATTTTCCAGTACTACATACGTTGTTACTTTTAATAATTTCTGCGTTGTCGTTTTATTTATCATTATGTGTGGTAGGTTTCTTGCTTCCAAGGCCAAAACCAGGACTGTATAAGACTGGTGATAAAATGGTTGTCATCTGGTTTGTAAATTTCCAATTTGCTAAAATTTGGCAGTTACCACTAGTAAGGCATTTTATATTCGCTTCATTTCTTTTAAGACCTATTTTTTTAAGAGCGTGTGGAGCTAAAATATCTTTTAATATGGCCCCGAGTGTCTATTCGCGAATAAATGATCCATTTATGGTATCGATTGGTGCCGGAGCAATACTTGGGTTAGATGTAATTATTTCCGGCCACAGTTTCATTGGAGATAAACTCTGTTTAATGAGGGTAAAGATTGGCCAAAATTGTAATATCGGAGCGTACAGCTCTATTACTGCAGGAACTACAATTGGTGACAACTGTAATATTGGAAGAAATTGTACGCTCTATCCTTTGTCAAAATTACCAAATGGAGTTACTATAGGTCATTCGAGCGAAATTTCTCATGGAATGAAAATTAAAGAGGGAGATATTTTGCCACCATATAGCAGAGTTTTTTAGAACTAAGGGATGTAATGAAAACTTCAGTAAAAACTCGTCTTATTGTAATTTGTTCTCTGATCTCAATTGTGTTGTTTGTATTTATTGAGTTGCTTCTGTACACCTCTTTAAGCAATGATGAAATGCATGAACACATAAAACTTTCTAAGGCCATGAGTGACTTAGTGTTGTCGGTGAATAAGGCAAACTTGCGAGTTTTAATTAATGAATCATCAGTTCAAGAAAAAAGAGCACCTGTGCATGCGACCTCTTTTTTATTTGAAGAGTTTGAAAAAAAGTGGCAGAGCAAAGAGTTGTATTTTAGTAACGTTTCTGATAATCCGGTCGGTAGGCAGCGTTTAGCAAATGAGTCACAACAAAGAGCGATCAATCATTTTAGAAAAAACAGTGATGCGGCGATGTTTTTTGAAAAGACTTTGATAAACAAAAAAGAGGCCTATAGCTACGCGGTTCCAGTATGGGTTGAGAGATATTGTTTAAAGTGTCACGGGGCAAATAACGATAATGGATCTTATACTAGCTTTCTCTATAATATAGGCGATTTGGCCGGTGTCTTAAGTGTAATTGCCCCAGTAAATAATCCTCGTAATGGCATTGCAATTTTAAAAGACTCCTTGCTAATACATTTTGGTATTTTGCTTTTAACAATTTTTGCATCAATCATGATTATTATCTTTCTCATAAAAGATAAGATATTTGGCGAGACGGTCGTGAATGAAAACTTGATGATTGAAAAATCTAGTTTTCTGGCCGGGATGGCCCATGAAATAAGAACCCCATTAAGTAACATTATTGGACTAGGCCAGTTTATGCTTGGTAGCGATATTAATCAAACTTATAAAAAAAATATTCGAGCTATTATAGACTCTGTAGATATTTTGGCCCACTCTATAAACCTAATTTTAGATTTGGATAATCTTGGAACAAATAGATTCGTCATTGATAAAATTAATTTTTCTGTTAATGATATGCTTGAAGAGATTGAAAAAATTTTTAAATTTAAGGCCCAGAATAGAGTTTTAGAGTTTAAAACTGAGATTGATGATTCAATCCCGCTTCATGTTATGGGGGATGTTACAAGGATTAAACAGGTTATTATGATTTTATGTGGTAACTCTCTAAAGCACACGAGGGAAGGTTATATAATCTTGAGTGCTAAAATGTTGAAGCTCGATTCTAACGGCGTAAAGATTGAGTTTGATATTAAAGATACTGGGGTTAAATTTCTTGATATAGAGCGAACAGATTTTTCTTATAAAGTTTCTAAAAAAATAATTGAAGCATTAGGTGGAAAAATTTGGGCAAATGATCTTGGTGAGGGTGAGAACTCAGTATCCTTTACTGTAGAACTTGTAACAGATGCAATAGATTGTGGAAATGACGGCCTGATTTTAAAATCAATTAGTGGCAAAGAAAAGGTGCTACTCGTAGAGGATGATTATTTTACTCAGAAAATTATTATTAGGATGCTTAATAAGATAGGTATTCTCGATATTGTTACAGCGTCTAACGGAATTGAAGCTATTGAAATTTTCAGTAAAACAAATTTTGATTTGATTTATATGGATTGTTTAATGCCAGAGTTAGATGGTTACGATACGACTAAGCGGATTCGTGAACTAGAGAGTATGTCTGGTAGTCGAACTCCCATTATTGCATTAACGGCCAATGCCTATAAAGAAGGCATTGAAAAATGCTATAGTGTAGGGATGGATATTCACTGTTTAAAACCTGTTCGCCCAACTACGTTGCAAAATGTTACATTTCGTGCCCTTAATTTAAAAAATTCTAAGAAATTGAGCTGATATCACAAGTGGCCACTCTGCGTTAGTGGATAATTTTTATGACACTAGAATCAAAATGATTTACTATTTATCAAATTTTTTTGGAAAAGAGATATGTCTGAAATTGGCCATAAAGGCGACTTTGTTCATCTGCATTTGCATACACAGTATTCGCTGCTTGATGGAGCGATTAGGTTAGATGATCTTTTTAAAAAGGCCAAAGAGTTTAATATGCCGGCGGTTGCTCAAACAGATCATGGTAATATGTTTGGGGCCATTGATTTTTACAAACATGGAAAAGCTTCTGGGGTAAAACCTATTCTTGGTTGTGAAGTTTATTTCACTTCAGGTAGTCGCTTTGATCGTCCAGCTACAGCTAAAGGAAAAGTAAGTGCAACTCAAGATGTAGATGAGGTTAGTCATAAAATTAATCATCTCGTGCTGCTTTGTAAGAATGAAATTGGTTATAGAAATCTATGCAAAATAGTATCCAAGGCGTATCTTGAAGGTTTTTACTATAAACCAAGAACAGATTTTGAGATTATTAGAACTCATAGTGAAGGGTTGTTAGCAACGACTGCTTGCCTGAGTGGAGAAGTTGCATATAATTTTGCAAATAACAGAGATGATAAGGCGATCGAGGCGATTCATCGGTTGTACGATGTTTTTGGTGAAGATTTTTTTTTAGAAATTCAAGAAAATGGCCTACCTGAACAGAAAATTGCTAATAAAAAAATTATTGAGTATTCAAAGTTAAGTAAGATTCCTCTTGTCGCTACAAACGATTGTCATTATCTAACGAGAGAAGACGCATTTGCTCAAGAAGTTCTTTTATGTATTCAGACAGGAAAAGCTTTAGATGATGAATCTAGAATGAGAATGAGTACGGATCAGTTCTATTTTAAAAGTGCTCAAGAGATGAGAGATGCTTTCAAAGATTTGCCCGCAGCTTGTGATAATACGTTAGAGATTGCAAGCAGGTGTAATGTTGAACTTAAGTGGACAGATGATAAAGGTAAACAGATTTATCTATTGCCAAATTTTGAGATCACTTCTAATGAAACAACGAATGATTATTTTTCAAGGTTAGCTAGAGAGGGATTAGAAAAAAGATTTCTTGGACCTCATTTTAAAAAGCTTATAAATAGCAGTGATTGGGAGAGTGCGACTAAGCCACTATATTTAGCAAGATTAGAAGAGGAGTTGCGACTAATTATCGAGATGGGATTTCCTGGGTATTTTTTAATCGTTGCTGATTTTATCAAGTGGTCAAAAGATAATCAGATTCCAGTTGGGCCAGGCAGAGGCTCTGGCGCTGGTTCATTAGTCGCTTACTCTTTAGAAATAACTAATATAAACCCAATCCCGTACAATTTGCTATTTGAGAGATTTATCAATCCAGAAAGAATCTCTATGCCAGATTTTGATATAGATTTTTGTCAGCAAGGAAGAAACAGAGTTATCGATTATGTTACTCACAAATATGGTTCTGACAGAGTTGGGCAAATTATTACTTTCGGAACACTCTCAGCTAAAGCGGTAATTAAAGATGTTTGTCGAGTCTTTGCGCTAAATTTTACTGAGGCAAATTTGATTTCCAAACTCATCTCTGATGAGCTTGGGATTAAACTAAAAGATGCTGTTGAGAAAGAACCCAAACTTCAAGAGCTAATTGAAAATGATCAAAAGATAAAAAAAATTTTTGATATCTCATATCGACTAGAAGGACTTTTTCGTCATGCAGGAATTCATGCTGCCGGAGTAATCATTACCGATGAACCACTAGTTAATTATGGCCCACTTTTTAAAGGTAAGGATGGTGAGCAGGTTTGTCAGTTTGATAAAAATTTTGCGGAAGAGATTGGACTTGTTAAGTTTGATTTTCTTGGTTTGAAAACATTGACGGTAATTGATCGGGCCGTCTCTTTTATAAGAAGAGATCACGATTCACATTTTGATATTGAACACATAGATATTGAAGATAAAGAGGTTTATTCTTTTATTTCTGACGGTGAAACGGTTGGTGTTTTCCAGCTAGAATCTTCAGGAATGATCGATCTTTGTAAAAGAATTAAGCCAGATAATATTGATGATATTACAGCAATTAATGCTTTATATCGGCCAGGCCCACTTGAGTCTGGGATGGTCGATGATTTTATTGAGATAAAACATAAAAGAAAAGAGATGCATTTTACTTTCCCAGAGCTAGAACCAATACTCAAGGATACCTATGGAGTAATTGTCTACCAAGAACAGGTAATGAACGTGGCCAGAACTGTTGCGAATTACTCTCTTGGCCAAGCTGATATGTTAAGACGTGCAATGGGAAAGAAGAAAGAGTCTGAGATGATAAAACATCGAGAGATTTTTTTAAAGGGCGCAAGAGAGAATAAGTTTGATGAAGTTAAGGCCGGAGAGCTGTACGATTTAATGGCCAATTTTGCTAGATACGGTTTTAATAAATCTCATGCGCTTGCTTATGCGATGATTGCTTATCAAACAGCGTTTTTAAAAAGATATTATCCGGCCTCATTTTTTGCCGCCCTTCTTAGTACTGAGCTTGATAAAATAGAAAAAGTGACAGCGTATATTGAAGATGCAAGAAAATTTAGTGTCGAAGTATTGCCACCAGATATTAATGAGTCTCTCTGGTTGTTTAATGTTATTGGTGACTCTATTAGATTTGGAATGGGTGCAATTAAAAATGTTGGGCAAGGCGCGGTCGAGGCGCTTATTAAAGAGCGACAGCTAAGTGGCCCATATAAAAGTTTTATGGATTTTTGCGAGAGAATGGATCATCATTTAATAAATAAAAGAGTGATGGAGTCTCTGATAAAAGTTGGAGCGTTTGATAGATGTGATTCACATAACCGTGCTACATTACTTGAAGAGATGGAAGCGGTAATGGCCTATACTCAAAAGGTCAGAGAGGATAAAGAGGTCGGTCAAGTAAATATGTTTGAGATGATGCTCTCATCTTCAAATAACACTAAGGTTATTAATTTTGAGTACCATGAAATACCTGACTTTAGTGATAAAGAAAAGTTGGCATACGAGTTTGAGTTGATGGGGATCTATGTTTCTGGCCATCCGCTTGACTCTTATCAGAACATAATTAATCAGATATCTTCGATGAAAATTTCTGATATTCATAATCTTGAAGGTAGTGGGAAAAGAAATATGACAGTGGCCGGAATGGTATCTTCACTTAAAAAGCATACCACTAAAAAAGGTGATAAAATGGCATTTGTCACTTTAGAAGATCTCTCCGGTAAGCTTGAGTGTTTGGTTTTTCCAAAAACATTTTTGGAGTATGAATCGTTACTTGAATCGGATAAGTTAATTGTTATCAAAGGTAGTGTTAATTTAGAAGAGTCGCCAAGAAAGTTGTTTCCAGAAAAAATTCAGTTGCTTGAAGATGAGTCAGAAGAGAGAGTGACAGGTGTTAGAATTAGTGTCGATCTAAGAAAGACTACAATAGCTAATATTGAAAAAATAAAAGAGATTATTTTAAGCTATAGAGGGACAGTTCCTGTTCACTTAATTTTAGAAAATGATATGGGCAAGGCGAGAATGCCTCTTGGCAAAGAGTTTCATGTTGGGCCAACACCACAGATGGCGGCAAAAGTTAATGAGATATTAAACAGTGATAGTGTTAAGTTTATAGTTGATGGTAAACTTGAGAGTGTAGAGAGTTATCAATAGGAATATGTTATGAAAAAAATTTACCTGATTCTTCTTGGACTTTTTTGTATTTTAGGAATGAAGTTTTCATTAGCGAATTCTGTCGGCACGACAGTACTTGGTGATGGGCAGTTTTATGCTCAAAGTGATGATTCATTATCGTTTGTAAAGAAACAGTTGATTTATAGTGCGTTTAAAGATGTTATTACAAAAGAGTTAAAAAATCTTGGGCTTGACCCTGAACCATTTTGGCAATCGTATGATGCAAGATTTGAAGAGTATTTTAAGAAGCCTTGGGAGGATTTAAAGCAAAAATATACAGATAAGACTACTGGTGAGATCAACGATACGGATAAGTATCACAAAGAGTTAAGAGAGAAGAAGTTTACCCTTCAGAGTCGTTTTGGAAGACTTGATAGGGCCCTTATTTCGTACTCAGAGCAGCAGATGAGTCGTTCTGTTGAAAATGCGAGTTCACGTTATTTGAAGATATCTGCACATGTTGATCGAAAAATTCTAAGCGAGATGTATCGTAGGTTTTTAGTCTCTGGCAGTGTGAGAAGTTTTTCTACAATTTATATCTCAAGTAGTTTTGATTTGGTTTCAACGTCATGGCAAGAACTAGGCGTTGCAAACGCTTCTGATTTAACAGATACCGTAAATAATCATTGGAAAAAATGGGTTAGTGAGAATTATTCTGGTGTAGTAGCTCAGGTATTTGTTGCTAATGATGATAAAATAAATGAGCTAGATAAGTTGTATAGAACACCTCGGGCCGCAAATATTGTTATTAATGAATCGCTGTCAACATTTAAGTCTGAAGGTGATGAGAGTTTTACCGCAGAAACTAGTGGCGGAACGCTTTGGGTGAAGATAAATATTCGTGTTAGTAAACTATCTGAGAATGTAGCAACTAAACGAAGAGAGTTTGAAATAGGTGGAGATGCAATTGTACTTGATATTCAAGAGCGAAACTCTGTCTCTAGTGTTGATTTTAATAAAGAAATTCTCTCTTATTCAACAGCAAATGATCATCAATTAAGTTCGAATATTGCTAGTTTCATATATCAACGCCCTCTTGAGATGTTGACTCAGTTTAAGGAGAAGGTGGTAAGTATGGAGGCAGATAGCGGTGTAGTTGTTATCGATATTTTAAATATTGATTCAATAGTTGATCTCATGTCATTTAATGAATACGTTGCAACCAAAGGGGTTGTTCTGCAGCTCAAGTTAAGTATTGCGTCGTATGATGGAAAACAGGGTAAGGTTGAGGTTCGTTATAGCGGTGATAGAGAGAAGCTGATATCATTTTTTAAAGCACTTCCAGAGCAAATCATTAGTGAAACATTGCGAGTTGAGGTTCCGGTAAGTAATCCATTTAGTTTGACGTTAAAAAAAATGGCCAAAAGAGGAGAGGGTTGAGATGTTTAACTGCTTCAGATTGTCCTGTATATCCATACTAATAACGGCGTTACTGCTCTCTTGTTCAGAAGCACCGATTAAAAGAAATAGTAGCGGTGTTCCTGAGAGTGAGCAACAAGGAAGAGTTTTTGCAGGTCACGTTAAAAAGAAAATTGCATTGCTCCCTCTGTTTAATGAAGCTCCTGTTGGTGGCGAGGATTTGGCACTTATTGCTACAGAAGAGTTAAGAATGGAGTTATCTCGCACTGGTGGATTTGTTCTCGATAATGTTGGTAATCAGATTTTTGGAAGTTCTAAAGAGGTTTACTCTGGTGGCGGAGTAAAACTTGCTCAACTTTCACGGAAGGCAAAGATTGTGGGTCTAAATTTTGTTGTCTTTGGCAGGGTTCTAGATGCTAGAGTAAGAGAGAAAAGTGACGAGATTGGCCTAATAAGAAAAACTACATCAGCTTGCGAAGCAAAAATTGAACTTAGAATTTTTGATGTTAATGCGAGCAAAGAAATTTACACAGAAGTGTTAGATGGTTATGCAGATGATAATACGTACCGTTTTTTTAATGCTGAAAAAGAGGAGTACCTTAGTTATAGGCAAGAGTTATTAAGATATGCAGCAAGAGTAGCAGTAAGAAAGACTGTTCCTGAAATTATTGCGATATCTAAAAAAATGGAGTGGACAGGTCGGGTAGCTAGAATAGTTGGGAATAAGATTTATTTGAACGCAGGAAGAGATAGTGGCCTAAATGTTGGTGATATTTTAAGAGTAATTACTGAAGGTGTTGAAGTATTTGATCCTGAAACCGGCGCATTGATAGGTGTTTCAAAGGGTGATGTTAAAGGGACAATTGAGGTGATAGATTATCTTGGCACCGATGGTTCAATTGCAATTCTTCATTCTGGAGGTAGTGTAGTTGAAGGTGATTTTGTTCAACTTTACTGATTATGAAAATAGTACCGTATGATCTGTTAAAAAACGTTCTTTTTAATTTCGATCCAGAACTGGTTCATGATTTTTCAATTAAATTAGCAGGACGTTATTCGGCAATTGCTAGTTTAATGAGTAGTGTAACGATTGATAAATTAAAATATGGTATAAATGTTGGTAGTTGCAATTGGCATTTTCCGGTTGGCCTAGCTGCAGGTATGGATAAGGATTGTCAGGCAGTCGAGTTTTTTTCTAGAGTAGGATTTGGGGCCATCGAGGTTGGTACAGTGACACCTCTTCCTCAGCTTGGAAATGATAAACCAAGACTCTTTCGTTATAAAGATGAAAATTCTATTCGAAACAAAATGGGATTTAATAATAGAGGCAGTGAAGAGTTATTGAAAAATCTATTGGCAGTCAAAAAGATTGTTGACGTTCCTGTTGGAGTAAATTTTGGAAAGAACAAATTAACTTCTCAAAAAGACGCGATTAAAGATTATTTAAAACTGTTTGACCTTTTTCAAAATGATGCTGATTATGTGGTTATGAATTTTTCTTCTCCAAATACTCCAGGATTGCGAGATCTTCAGCAAATTGATCGTATGAGAGAAAATTTTCAAGAGATTAGAAAACAGCATTCAGCATCAACGTTTAGACGAGACATTTATGTAAAAATATCTCCAGATCTAGCGCTTGCCGATGTTTCTGAAATTGTTAAATTGGTTAAGGAATTTTCTTTTACAGGACTTATTGCGACTAATACAACGATAATGCCAGAAAGAGGTGAGGGTGGAATTTCTGGAGAGTTGTTAAAGAAAAAATCTGAAACAGTTAGATTTCATATTTTAGATGAATTGCGAGAGTGTCCAGAACTTCAGTTAATTGGAGTCGGCGGAGTTTCAACTTTTGATGATGTTTGGAGATTTTGGAAAAGAGGTGGTAAGGCAGTTCAAGTTTTGACCTCTTTGATTTTTAATGGGCCATCGCTACTGTCACAGATTCAAAATGAGATAGACGTGGTGTTAAAGCTTAATTTGGTAGCTACTGTTGGTGAGTTGTTACAAAACATAGCTCAGGCAAAAAAACATGAGTAGTAACGTTTTAAAATTTGTCCCTCTTCTTTTGCTCCCTTTTATTCTTTATGTTCTTAATATTTTTTTTTTCAACTTAGAGTTTATTGAACTTATAAAAGTTTTTTTTTGGTACTTATTCTTCTTCTTGACAGGTTTGCTTACTTATCCACTTCTAAAATTAATGTTACCAGACCTTCTTGATGATGCAAAATACGCGCTATCAAAGATTGTTGGTTTTTTATTTGTCGGTATACTTACTTGGTATCTGGGCCGTATCGGTTTTTCGTTCTCACGTTTTACAACCATAATCTCGTTTTGTTTAATACTAGGCCCAACTCTGTGGATAGTTTTACGTAAAAAAGTAAAACCTACTCTAGATACGGTAGATTTTGTTACGGTTGAAACTCTGTTTGCTTATGTCTGGACTTTGTTTATGTTAATAAGTTCGTTTCGGCCTGATCTTCTATCGGGAGAAAAACCGATGGACATTTCAATCCTGTCCTTTCTTTCTAAAAATAGTGATTATCCAATTCAGGACCCGTGGGCCGCTAATGTTTCATTTAATTATTACTATTTTGGGTATTTTATTTTTTCACGGCCAATTAATCTTTTCGGGATAATCCCAGGTGTAGGATATCATCTCTCTCTCAGCACTATTGTGTCACTCACCTCAGTTGCCTCTTTTTTTTTATACCGTATTTTAAACGTTAAAAGATTTATCGCAGTAGCTTTAGCTATACTCTCTGTTTTTATTACGACTCCTGCAAGCTATCACAGATTAATTAAACATGGTTATAAGCTTAACGGGAGCTATTTTTGGGAGTTGACCAGAACCTTTGAGAGTAATGGCGCATTCGCGGAGTACCCCCTCTGGTCTTTTCTTTTTGGTGATTTTCACCCTCATGTGATAACTTATCCGTTTATAATTTTGGCCATCTGTTTTTTTATTCGTTTGATAATTTTTGCTGGCAAGTCTACCTCTATTTATGATTCGGTGTTATTTGGAGTTTTTCTTGGGGCCACTTTAGTTATTAGTAGTTGGGATGCAATAGCTATTTTTCTTTTAATGATACCGATTATATCTCTTTTGCTTTATTGGTTTAGAAAAAAATTATCTGGCCTGGTATTTAGAACTATCATTTTTCAAAGCTTAATCTCGCTTATTTGTCTATTTGTTATTTATTTGCCAATATTTTTTTCATATCTTGGGGGAAGAGGTTTATCCGTGTCATTTTTAAATAATGAAGTGCATAGCTGGAATGGTTATTTTTTGCAGTATGGGTATTTACTATATTTACTACCTATGTTTTTGATAAAATATTGGAAGCAAGAAAAGAATGAGTCGGTGATGATCTTTTTTTTATTGTTTGTTGGTGGTTGTTTTATTGTCCTTTTCACTCAGAACTTTATTATCATCGATAGTATCAACACTCTTTTTAAGTTAGGGACTAACCTAGGTCTGCTTGTCTCACTGTTTATACCTTATTTTATCTTGAGATTAATGGTTGAATCAAAGAGTAAATTTTTAAATTGTGGGTTACTCTTCTTTGTTGGACTACTTTGTGGTGGTGTCTATTTGAATATGGTTACTGCCCCATTTTTGTCTGGTAAACCAACACTTAATGGTTCAGCTGCATTAAAGAGATATTTTAGCTCCGAAGAGGTTCTTGTTAAGTGGATTAATAAAAATATAAAAATTCCTGCAGTGATTGTTGAAAAAGGCGGAGAGTCGTATGATTCGACAGTTGCCTTGGTAGCTTCACATACAGGAATGTTATCGTTTCTAGGTCCTACTGGACACGTTGGATATGGAAGAAATGTTGATCCTGTTATTATTAGCGAAAGAAGTCAATTGATCCGTGATTTATATGTGGCAGAGGATCTGGATAAGGTTTATCAAAAATTTTTAACTGCTGGTGTTAATTATATTAAGGTTGGGCCAATTGAAAAAAAAGAGTTTGGACAAAACGTAACCGAACGATTTAGCGCAAGACCTGATCTCTTTAGTAAAGTTTATAATGGTGCAGATATTTCACTGTTTGTTATTAATAGATGAATGTGGGAGACTTAGGATTAACTGTACAAAAAGTAAGCTGAGTTAACAACTACTCTTGCAAACCATCAAAAATAGCGTTAGCTATTGCTCGTTGAAGCGGTGTTAGCTCACTTATCTTTGCTAAAAGTAGAATTGGGCCTCCGTAAATTTGGGCAGTAGCAACCAACTCACCAGCTCCTTTTGAATATTCACTGATTGAAAATCTGTTTCCAAACTCTGCTTTATATTCGACCATTAATTTGTGGTCGATCTCTTCTGCTGGGAGCGGATTTGGAGTAGAGTGCCCATGTATTTTTGAAAGCACTAGATGATTTTTGCTGTTTTCGCCTTTTTCAAGACCGTTGTATATAATGGTTAAAGAGGTTGTTCCGAGGTTTTTGTGAAGGATGGCCCAGAGTTCTTCAAAAAACGTTAAGCGGTCTTTGTGAAGCAGTGTTAATAGATGTTCTCTAACTTTAAAAATATCAGAAATTAGAATTAGGTTATTTTTTAGCACCCAGTTTGTTGTTGCTTGTGATAGTAACTCTTTTGCTTCGCTAGGAGTTAAACGTTCAAAAGTATATTGGTCCATTATTGGAGATATCGGGTACTGATCTTTTTTTGAATTAATTATCTGGATTAGTTCACTCGTTAGTTCTTCTGGTCGATAAAAAATAGCGGAGATGTCCATACCACTTAGGTGTTCAGGTCCGATAACTGTTTCACTTATCAGATTTTCACTACCAAAAGATTTAACACTTAAGCGGCCATTGATATCAAGTAAACCAAGAGAGAAACTCATGCTACAACCTTCTTTTATATAAAGTACGAATGAAGTTTAACCAACTCTCTATAAGATGTCGAATGTTTAAGGGCCATTTAAGGGCCACCAAGAGAGTAGTGTCGGCAAAAATCTCTGCTGCTACACCAAGCTTTCATTTTTTTCTGAGATAAAATATAGTTATAATATGGGGAAATTCTACCTGTTTACGATACTATTTTTATTCTCTTCAACAATGCTTGGACAAGATGAACGTTCGTTTTATCAACTGTTTGATAAACGAAATGTTGATGCAGATGGTAAGTTTGACTATAAGTGGAGTGTTGCAAGTAAAGTCTATAAGCTAGATCTTGATCAAGATGGTGAGAAAGAGGGGATGGTTGTCGAGTTTAAGGATAGCGAGACATGGCTCTCTATATATGAAGGAAAACGTCAGGTTTTCACTTATAAATTATTGCCAACAGGCCTTGATTCAAAACTATATAGAGTTAGACTAAAAACTATTGCTCCTAAAGTTGTTGCCTTGATTCTCTATTTTTATGAAGGGTATACAACATACTTAAATATGCAGAGTGTAACTAGAGTTTATTTTGGAGCGATTGTTGATGGGGATTTAAGAAAGATAGATATGATTAGAGGTCCGCATATATTTGAAGAGAGAGAAGATTGGTTAGAAAATTATGAGCAAAAAGTTTATTCTACTGATTTTTTTGATTTCAATGGTGATGGCGTAATGGATATATCTATAAAAAACAAGCTAATTTCAAGAGTCTACTCGTACAATAAGTCAAAAAGAAGATGGTCCGCTTACTAGAGCAAAACTAGAGCAAAACAGATTAGTAATAGGTACAAATAAAATTGCCGCCGAAAATAATTGGCAAAAGATCTAAATCTATAAAGAAAAATGTCGAAAAGCTTTTTAGTCGCAACAATGGAGTGATGCTATGTTGACAAGTTTTTCAGAATTTAAGTTTTATCAATCTTTTAGAATGCCAGTAGAAGAGGCCGATGGGTTAAGGTTTCTTATCGAGATAGAAGATGAGCTTGGCCACAAACAATATTTAGAAGATGCTAAGCTTATGGATATAAGTGTTACTGGATTTGGGATGTTGACAAAAGAGAGAGTCTCTGTTGGAACATCTGTACAGATTTCCTTACAGTTTAAAAAAGATCATTTGGATCTTACAGGTAGCGTAGTTCGTGCATTTTCGGATGCTGTCAGTAATGATTTATTAATTTATGGGGTAGAGCTAGATGAGGATAAAAAGTTGGCAAAATTTTTAGAAAATTACGTCATGACTTTTTCTGCGGATAGACTAAGAGATTGTTTGATTAAATCTACGCGAGAAGAACGCTATACTAAAGTCAGTGATGGTTTTGAAATGTTTTCATTACTCTTATCTTTATTTAAAGATATAACAAATTTTAAGGAGAGAGAGGGATTCATAGAAACAATGCTAGATGAAGTCGTTCGAATTTTAAATGGAAGTAGAGCATCTGTCTTTTTAATTAATCCTGAAAATAATGAATTAGAGGCAGTGACGGCCACCGGAATTGATAAAGAGTATTTAAAGTTTGATTATAGGTTAGGTGTTGCTGGATCTGTTTTTACTACTGGTGTAGCGCTTAATATTGACACTCAAAAAGATAAGTCTCGGTTTCACGACGATTTTGATCATCGGTTCGGTTTCAAAACTACATCAGTAATTTGTTATCCAATTCACAATAGAGAGGATAAAATTATTGGTGTAATTGAAGTCTTAAATAAGAAAAATCAAGATAGGTTTACAGTTGAAGATGAAAAGACAATGAAAGTTTTATCGCTGGTATTTTCGTCTTTGTTTCATAGTTTCGATCCAATAGATGAAGCATCGATGGTCAGAAGGTTTAGTACTCCTTCTGCTCGGAAGTATGCACTTATCGGTAAGTCAGCACATGCAGCATCTCTTAGGGGCGCAATTACTAAGATTAAAGATTTAGATGATCCCATCCTAATGTATGGTGAGGCCGGTGTTGGCAAGACACTAATGGGGATTGTTATTCATAATGAGGGATGTCGTGGGCTGAACCCTTATGAGCTAGTAAGTTGTAAAAAAATTGAAGGCGTAGATATTGAAACAGCAATCTTTGGTGGACATGGGAAAAAATCTATTTTTGAAAAAGCAAAAGGTGGAACAGTAATGCTAGAGGATGTTTCAGAATTAACTAGCGAACAGCAAAATAGATTGTACAAAATTTTAAATTCTAGCGTGGATGATGTTAACAATTATCACTTGGAATGTCGGATTATGGCGACTGCTACTGTCGATTTAGCAGAATTAGTGGAGCATGGAAGTTTTCAAAAAGAGTTGTTTGAAATTTTATCTAAAATTTATCTTCACGTTGATGCTTTAAGACGAAGAAGAGATGATATTGTTGATCTTGTAGATCATTTCATGAGGGTTGAGTGTAATGCACAAGGGTTATTAGCAAAAACTGTTGATGCTAAAGCGATGAAAAGGCTTGTTGAATATGATTGGCCACATAATGTTAGCGAGCTAAAAACATGTATTTCTAGAATTGTTACTTATAATCCAAAGGAACATATTGTTTCAAATGAGATGCTAGACGATTCTGCGCTTCCACCATTTGATGTTGATGTAAAGAAGAGGCGTTTTGGAGATCTGCCTTATGTTAGTGATTTTAACATTCCACTCAAAGATCGTTTGGCAATTATGGAACGAGAGATGATCTATGGTGAGATTAAAAGACATAACGGAAATAAGACTAAGGCGGCAACTGCAATGGGAATTAGTAGAGAGGCATTACGTAAAAAGTTGATAGCGAGTGATAAGGTTATGGATAATCATAACAGTAGTGACATTGATGACGCAGTAAAAAAGGCAGCTTAGATAGCGGAGAAGCGATTGTGGATATACTCAGCTTAATTTGGTCACAAGTAACTTTTAAAGATCTTTTAGATATCACTGTGGTGGCGGCCCTCTTTTATCAAATGCTATTAGTTATTTATGGAACTAGGGCCGTTCAAATGTTGATTGGAATTGGTGCTCTTGGACTCTTGTTCATCCTTGGCAAGTATTATGAACTATACTCTTTGACTTGGATTTTAGAGCATTTTTTCGATGCATTGATCATTTTGCTAGTTATTATTTTTCAAGATCAGATTAGAAATACTTTGGCGACGTTTGGAACAGGGAAACAGTTTTTTTCTAGCTGGACAACAACAAATGATGTTGATTTGAAATTGGCAGAGGTTGTGGATGCTTGTTCTATTCTAAGTAAGAACAAAGAGGGTGGGTTAATCGTGTTTGAAAGAAGACAGGGCCTAATGAATTATATGAGGGCCGGAAGTCTTCTTGACTGTAATATTAGTGCAGATTTATTATGTTCAATTTTCAATAGAGCATCTCCACTACATGATGGGGCGGTAATTATTTCAAGAGAACGGATAGGTGCTGCTGGTTGTTTTTTACCACTGTCAAAAAATTTAAAACTTGATAAAAGGTTTGGGACTAGGCATAGAGCTGGTATTGGTGTTACTGAAGCAACTGATGCGGTGGTCATCATTGTTAGTGAAGAGAGTGGTCGGATGAGTGTTTGTAAAAGTGGATTTGTCTATGAGGCCAAAAATGTGGTAGAGCTATTTAATATGGTTAAAACACTTTGGGAGAAGAATCTAAATTCACAGGCTGATTTTTTTGAGGTTAAAGCGTAATTAGAGGTAGAGGAGAACTGCTTGTTAAAAAAACACCTTTTAAAAATCATGGCCGTATTTCTTTCACTTGCTTTGTGGTTGTTTGTCTTTAGTTCTTCTTCGTTTATAACGACTCAAAATGTTCAGTTAACACTTCTTCCACCATCTGGGAATGCTATTGGAAACGATGTTCCAGAATCTGTGGAAGTGACTATTAAAGGGCCAAGGGCCTTAACTAGAATGTTTTTTAAAAAACTTTATAAGATAGAGATTCAAGTTGATGGAAATATCAATGAGAGTAGCTCACTAACTGTTCCAATTGCTATATCAAGAGATAGGCTTCCTGTTGGCCTAAATGTCGTTAAAATAGTTCCTAAAAGTGTAGATGTAACGCTAGAGCGAACAATAAAAAAAGTGGTCCCTCTAAAGATGCAGTATGTTGGAGAGATAGATTCAAATTACAGATTAGTAAAGGAGAAGCTAACTCCTGGCGAGATTATGATTGAAGGGCCTATTGGAGAGATGAGAAAAATTGGAAAGTTAATGGTATCACCGCTAGATGTAAGTGAGTTAGAGGGGGAGGGTGAGGCAATCGTTGGGTTAGAACCGGTTTCATCAAAGGTGAACCTACTTACCACTGTACCAATTAAGTTCGAGTACTTGGTAGTACCAAGAAAGGCCAATTTAACATTAACAGTACCGATAAGGTTTTTATCATCAATTAGAAATATAAAAACTAGTGCTGCGGTGGCCCATCTAGAGCTGATGACGATAGATAGTAGTTTGATATCATCACTAAAAGATAAAATTAAGGTTGTTGCAGATATCCCTGAGCAAATAAGTGGAAGTCAAGAAGTGGAGTTAAAATGTGAGCTTCCCGAATCCATTCATCTTTTGCAGATTCGCCCTAAGTATATTAATGTATCAGTCAAATAAATTTATTGTTACTTGTAAGGAGCTAACGTGACTCAGATTAGAAAATTGTTTGGGACAGATGGAATTCGTGGTGAAGCAAATACTTATCCGATGACGTGTGAAGTTGCCGTAGCATTAGGTCGAGCTATTACTAACTATTTTCAAAAAAAACATGGAAGAGATGGAAAAAGGCCACTAATCATTGTTGGCAAAGATACGAGACTTAGTTGTTATATGTTAGAGCTCGCACTCTCTTCAGGCATCTGTTCTCAAGGTGGAAGAGTTATCCTGACAGGCCCTCTTCCTACACCTGGTATTGCTTTTGTTACATGTTCCATGAGGGCCGATGCTGGAGTTATGATATCTGCTTCTCATAACCCTTTTGGTGATAATGGAATTAAAATTTTCGATGCTGATGGACACAAGTTACCTGACTCTGTTGAGCTTGAGATTGAAAAAATGGTACTTGATCCATCGTTAATTCCGACTCAAAGAGGCGATCTTCTTGGAAGGGCCGAGCGCTTAGATGAGGTGATTGGAAGATATATTGTTTTTGCAAAATCTGCACTAAATTCGAAGTGTGATTTAAATGGACTACGAGTTGTTGTTGATTGTGCTAACGGTGCAGCTTATCGAGTAGCTCCAATGATTTTTGAAGAGCTTGGGGCCGAGGTTATAAAGTTAAGTGTATCACCTAATGGACAAAATATAAATGATGGGTGTGGGGCCTTGCATCCTGAACACTGTGCAAATGCAGTTTTGCAGTATCGTGCTGATATTGGCATCTGTCTTGATGGTGATGCTGATCGTTTAATTGTTGTTGATAGTAGTGGTACAATTGTTGATGGTGACAAAGTAATTGGTTTGCTCGCAAAATATTTTTATGATTTAGGTGTTATCACTGACGATGATGAAGTCGTTGGGACAGTGATGAATAATCTTGGTGTAGAGAATTTTATAAAAAAATTAGGGCCTAAATTTTACCGAACGCAGGTAGGGGATCGTTATATTGCTGCAAGAATGAGAGAGGTTGGTTCACTGATTGGTGGAGAGCCTTCTGGCCACATTATTTTGAAAGAGTATAATACAACGGGAGATGGAATTATTGCTTCCCTAAAACTGTTAGAGGCCGTACGTTATTATAAGAAAGGTATTAAGGAGCTCACTGATGAGATAATGCTTTATCCTCAAGTACTTCATAATGTAAAGGTCACGAGAAAAAT
Organism: Bdellovibrio sp.; assembly: GCA_020720455.1. Lineage (GTDB taxonomy): Bacteria > Bdellovibrionota > Bacteriovoracia > Bacteriovoracales > Bacteriovoracaceae > DYOQ01. Next base: position 42,214 of record DYOQ01000002.1, on the reverse strand, counting down.
ACCAGTTAATGATGTTCCACGAATTGCTAACAAAATTAAACAGTGTGAAGCAGAACTTGGAGACAAAGGAAGACTTCTTGTTAGGTATTCTGGAACAGAAGCATTACTTCGAATTATGTTTGAAGGAGAAGATAATGATCAGATTCAAAAATTGGCAAATGAACTTAAGTTAATTGTAGAAGAGGAATTGATTAAATAGTAGGAGATATTTGTGAGAGTAACGAGTATTAAAGAGATGAAGGATATTGAGACTAGGACTTTTGGAGAGTTTGGAGTTATTGAGTCAATCATCATTGAAAATGTTGGAGTAAGAGGGGCAGATTACATAGAGGAAAATTTTCTAGTTAAAGCTAATTATGATGAGCTTGTTGTTTTAGTTGGAAGAGGTAATAACGGCGCAGATGGGATGGCGATTGCTAGACATTTAAGAAATCGTGGTTATTCAGTACGTTCCTTTTTAGTTTTTCCAGAAGATGAGAGTACGGAAGAGTTAAAGAGACAGTTATTTATGGCGAGAAAGTATGGAGTTAAAATTTCTACCATTAGAGATGCTGAACAACTTCAAGGATATTTTGCTAATACACAGTCAGGATATTTCGTTTTGGATGCGGTTCTTGGTACAGGGACGCGTCTACCAATTTCACAACATCTTTTTGATATTTTTAATATTGTAAACGAAAGTGCAACGGTTACAGTTTCTATCGACATACCTTCAGGAATAACAGGAGATTGTGGTTCTATGAGTGGAGCTGCAATTAAAGCAGATTGCACAATGACGATTGGTAATCCAAAGGTTGGACTATATTTATATAAAGGTGCCAAACATTCGGGAGAGATTGTTGTGTTAGATGTTGGTTTTCCTTCTGAGTGTGAAGAGCAGGGGGATAAATTTCTTTTAGATGTTGATCAAGCACTCTATTACTACAGACAAAGGGATAGCTTTGGACATAAAAATAGTTTTGGCCACCTTCTTGTCGTTGGAGGATCTACTGGAATGACTGGTGCTGTTGTGATGGCATCTACTGCTGCAATAAGAGTTGGAACAGGATTAGTTAGTTCTGCAACATGGAAGGATAATTACCATGAGTTGTTTGCTAAAATGATGCCAGAAGTAATTACTGGAGTTATTCCATCTACCGAAGAGGCCGATGCGATTCTTCGTGAGCTAAACGATAAGTATGATGCGATAGTTATTGGCCCTGGAATTGGACAGGGTGAGTGGGTGAGGAAAAGTGTTGTTAGACTTCTAAGCAGTTTCTCAGGCCCAATCGTTATTGATGCTGACGGAATTAACTCTCTAAGTATAGATGATGTGGAACTGTTTAGTGGAAGAAAGACGCCTGTAACATTTACTCCACACATTGGAGAGTTCGCAAGATTTATGAAGCTTAGTGTGGATGAAGTTTTGACAGCTTCGATGGAACACATGAAGTCGTTTGTAAGTAGAACAAATTCAAATTTGATTTTAAAAGGAGCGTGTACATTTATCGCTCTTACCTCTGGTGAAATTTTTATTAATTATTTACCAAATGATGGCCTAGCAAAAGCTGGTAGTGGTGATGTGTTGGCCGGAATTACTGGAGGATTCCTTGCTCAAGCATATCATGATGTAAAGGAAAAACGGGCCTTGTTTGATGTGGTAGCACCTCATTGCTTAGCAGTTTTTTTACATGCAAGGGCCGGCAAACTTGCGGCAGAAGCGGCAGGAACTAGATCGATGAGTGCAACGACAATTATTGAATATTTTGGAAAAGCTTTTGCGGAGCTAGATGAGATCATTGGCCTTCTTGTGGAGACGACATGATCGCAGATCTTGCGCTGGTTGGAAGTTGGAAAAAAGCGCAGGAACATGATATCTCTTGTGTCACAACAGAGGTAAAAAATAGTGTAGAGATTCCCGCTGTCATAATTTTAAGCGGAGTAGTCGGAGCTGGAAAAACAACTTTTGCTAAAAACTTTTTAGCTAAGTATCAGATTGTCAGTCCAACATACTCAATCATAAATGAAGTAGATGATCTTTTGCATGCCGATTTTTTTAGATTAAAGAGTGCGAGTGAGTTTGAACACTTGGAACTTGGCCTTTACTCCGAAGATAAAAACTATGTTTTGATTGAGTGGGGAATGGATTATTTAAATGAGATCCAAAATGAGTTGGGAGATAGTTTTAATTACTACCAACTTCGAATTGAACTTGGTGAATCGTTGGCCTATCGGCCAGATCGAAACTATTATCTGGAACATATTTCCCAGTAAAGTAGTTTGGTAATATTTGTTACGATTATTCAAAAAATTTCAAAAAATTGTAATACTTCGTAATTATAAGGAAAAGTACACTAAACCTTTAGCTAACCTAAATATTCAGTTATTTTGTAGAAATCGAGTTGACGTGAATAGTGAACTCGAGTCATACTAAATACGTTCTAAAAAGCGTGCAACTTAGTCCGTTTTTTTAAGAACAAGGGCGGGAAGCCTAAAAGAATTTATTTAATTTGTGTTTATGGAGGAAGGCAAATGAGACTAACATCGAAAGGAAGGTATGCCGTAAGAGCAATGTTGGATCTAGCACAACACGGCCACGGTAATCCGGTCAGACTGCAAGAAATTTCAACGAGACAGGCAATCAGCTTACATTACTTGGAGCAACTTTTTAGAAAGTTGAGAAATGGCCAGGTTGTAAGATCTGTTAGAGGTCCAGGTGGTGGATACGTTCTATCACGTTCTATGGATGAGATCACAATTAAGGATGTTTTAGGATGTGTTGGTGAGAACATTAATCCTGCTAGAGACATCATTGGTAGTGAAGCAGAACACTCAAATAGTGTTGAGTTTCATCTATCAAAGAACTATTTTGTCAACCTTGGCATGATTATGCAAGAGTATCTCCAGACAACATCACTCGGAGATTTGACAAGAAAGTCTGGTGAAGTTGTAATTGAGAGATCTGCGAATGCTGAATCAGCACCAGTTATCTCTGCAACATCTACAAATGAAGTTGTGGGTATGGTTTCCTCTATAAGAAGCACATTTGGAGAGATCAATCAATAAGATCGATTACTTCGACTATAATGCGACATCACCATTAGCTTTAACTGTTTCTAAATGGTTAAGTAGTGGTGATGTCCCTTTTGCAAATCCTGCTTCTGTTTATCGTTCTGGTCGATATTCAAAAAAAATTATTACTGAAGCTACTTCTTTTATTAAAGAGTCTTTTGGACTTTTGGGCCATGAGCTTTTTTTTCATTCAGGAGCAACTGAAGGAATAACGACATCTATTCTTGGGTTTGCGGCAAGTTGTAAAAAAAAAGATAAAAAAATTGATTTCTTTTTTTCTAACTGCGACCATCCAGCGGTCTCTTCGCTTGCGCCTATTTTACAAAATGATGGTAGTAGCATTCATCAGTATAATGTTGAACGGTATGGAGATGTTGATTTAGATGAGTTAGTTAGAAGAGTACAAAAATCTACGAGTGATAAAATTCTGGTTAATTTTACTTATGTTAATAATGAGTCGGGTGTAGTTTGGCCATTAGCTCTTGCCAAGGAGTTAAAGAGATTAACAGGGTGTTATATTCATGTTGATGCCGTACAAGCTCCAGGCAAAATTAAAGAGTGGAACAGGCTTTTGCCAGAGATAGATGCGTACACATTTTCGGCCCATAAGTTTGGAGCTATTAAGGGAATAGGGTTTACTTTTGTAAGAAAAGATTTTCCATTTCAACCACTTCTTATTGGAGGAGGCCAGCAAAATGGTATGAGGTCCGGAACTGAAAATCCAATGGGTGTGCACAGTGTGAAGCTTGCACTTGAAGAGCTAAAAAATGATTTTAATTTTGAAGAGATGAATAGTGCTACTAGATATATTGAGGCAGAGCTAAAGAGAGAGCTCGGGACAAATATAGTTATTGCTAGTGATGGTTCTAAAAATCGAAATGGTAATACCATCTTCATGATTTTAAAAAATAAAAAAATGGATACACTTCTTGCGGCCTTAGATATTAACGGTATCGAAGTTGGCACTGGGTCTGCTTGTTCATCTGGTAATAGACAACCAAGTAAGGTGTTGCTTGCTTATGGATTTAGTGAGGAAGAGGCAAAGAGTGCAATCCGTTTATCTTTTTCGCCTCAGTTTAGAATGGAACAAGCAAAAAAAACAGCAGAAAAGTTGTTAAAGCTGATCAAATCACTGTCTTGAGTATTGTCATCTGATAATTTTTAAGTAACAATTTTTTATTAGTAATTTTCTTATAGTAACGGAGGACTTAATGAACAAAAAAGAGCTAATAGAATCTATTCTAAGCGACAAGAACATCAACCATTGGACAAAGAAGGATAGTGAGAAGTTCCTTAACACAGCTATTGATGTGATCAAGAAAACTGTAAAAAATGGAGATGATGTTTCGCTAGTTGGATTTGGAACGTGGACAAAGTCAAAGAGAGCAGCAAGAACAGGTGTTAACCCTTCGACTGGTGCTAAAATTAAAATTAAAGCAAAAACAGTTCCAAAGTTTAGGCCAGGAAAAGCTTGGAAAGAGATGTTATAATTTTTTTGTAGAATAAAAAAATTGGCCTTGGATTTTATCCAGGGCCTTTTTTTAGAACTTGATTCCAAAACTGATTTTTGCATTTATAATATTTGTCGATTGAGTCTCTCCATTTGGAAATGACTCTTTACTGTTGATTGATTCAGCAACAGCTTCAGTGATAAAAGAGTATTTTTTGCTTGAACTTCTTCCAGTCTCCATTCCAAAAGTAACAGAAGGAAGTATCATGCAGTATCCGCTTGAACTAACTTCGCCAACAGTTGTTGTGCTTTGGCCAAGGCCAAATGTAGCTCCTGTATAGAAATGGTTTTTATCTTGAAAGTGGTGATAAAAATGATAGTTTAAATTCAGTGTTCCCAGAATTCGAGTTGTGGGTACGCTTAGTGCAGGTTCTTTTCTCTCCTGATTTTCAAAATCTATTCGTGTTCCAAGGGTAAACTCATATGATGGTGTCATTTGAAAACTGTATACAACTTCACCTTGCATTCCATTTCTTGATATTTCATTAGAGGAGACGGTATCACTTACAGAGTCACTAATTGTATGTGTATAGGCACCTTTAAAAATCCAACTTCTTTTAGATCTAAAGTAGCGATCAGAAAACTCCCTTGAAAGGGCAGTGTTAACTGAGAGCGCAGGAGTAATGCTACCGGAGCTTTCTGTTCCATCCGCGGTTGTTCCAGCACTCCAAATAGTATTTGGATTTCCCCCCATTAGTATTACTTGACCTTTTTCAAATGGTATGATCCCTCTCGAGGTAGCAACTTTCCACTGAGAAAAAACTGGAGTGACCTCTATTGCCCTTGCTAAAAAACTGACCTCTTTAGTTGCAAAGACTGCCTCTTGGCCGACACTAATACCCTCGGCCATTCCTCGCTGAATAATTAAAGTTCTTTTAGAGCTCGATACTGCCTGCACAACGACAAGTCGATCTGTTGCAATAGCAGTTAATGCCATGAAAATTAAAAGAACGATTGTTAGGTTAGAAATAATATTTACTGACGACCTCTCATCTCTATTATCAGGGTATCAGCTTCTTGTAATTGTGTCGATGGCCTCCATTTGTTTTTAGTATATAAGAAAGAGAGTTTAATCTAAAGATTCACTTTTATTCGAACGATAAGCTACTCAGACCTACTCTATGAATTAATGGGGTGAAATTGTATAGCTTGTTTAATTACATAATTTTGGCATCACTTGCAATCTTTCTTGGAGGTTGTGTCGCCGGCCAAACTGGTTCTAAAACTCCTGACTGTGGAGCTGGAAGCACTTTTGATGCTCTTTCTCGAACCTGTAGCAGCACTGGTAGTTCTGATGGAAATGGTGGCAGAGTCGATGCGACTATTTATGAAGATAGTGGGTATAACACGCTTGATCTGCCAGTTGTTTATGTTGCGAATCGCTTAGCTGAAACATGTAGAATTCTTACAGTCGATTCTGGTCTTGAAAATATTGCTCCTTATGCTCCAACTTGTAGATGTGCAAATGGTATATGTAGAGTCACGGTTTATCCTGTCAGAGATTTTGATGGTATGACTGGGATTAGTTACAATTTATCAAACAGTAAAGGAACATCAGGAAATTATAACATGTTCATTAATGTTATTTCTGTCGATGATAATCCATCAAACGGAACCACAACTATTGCAATTGATGAGGATGCCGATGAAATAATTTATCTTAACTATAACGATAATGATGATTATGTTGCCCAAGCTTCATCTTGCTCGATTGATTACTATGCAGAGCTAACAGAAGTTTCGTCGTGTGCATGCTACGCAGGTGTTTGTAGTGTTGTGGTTAAGTATAGCGGAGTGGTTGATCCTGCTGGGGGAACTTATCATTACGGAGCTCAACTCCGTTATAAAGTTTCATTCCCAGATGGTAATTCGACTGTGAAAAGTTATGTTAACGTTAGAGTACTTGGTGTTGATGATCCACCTTACAATAATGTCAGTACAGTTGAGACATCTATTGCTGCTCAGGACGAAGATTTTACGAAATCAGTAACGTTGTCGTTTACTGATCCAGATGGATTAGACACTTCGTACACATGTTCAGTTTCTGATTTAGTTGGATTAACTGCAGGTGCATGTAGTTGTCTCCTTGGAGTTTGTACCGTCAATATAAGTGGGGAAGCTAATTATTTTACTGAGGGGACATCAAATACAGCATCATTCAAATATAAGATTACATCGGCATCTGGAAAGGTATCGGTTCCACGTTATATTAATGGAGTAGCTGGAACGGATGAGGCGGTAGAGATAACGATAAAATCTGTTAATGATATTCCAACTTTTTCAACTATTAAATATAATGGCAACTCATACGTATGTAATAGTGCTGCAGCAACAAACGTTATGAACGGCCTAGAAAACGTGCCTATGGTGATTACAATGGTTGCCGACGAAGGTGGTGGAACGAACGAGGATGCTCAAGCATTAAAACTATCAGCTACTATAGCATTAGCTTCAACTCCAACGGTTTTAGATTCAACTATTATTGATTCTGAACGTGGTGGCGTAGGAATCAAATATGGCGAGACTGATCTAGGATATAATGGTTTAGATTCAGTTTTAATTCCAAATAGTTCAAATGATGCTAGCAGTAGTAGCGTTACTTTAACTTTAACACCTAAAACAGGGGCCTCTAATACAACAGTGGTTGTTTCGCTTGTTGGAGTTGATGATGGTTCTACTAGTGCTAATAGTGTTACTTGTAATTTATATGTTAATTTTGTCGAGGTCGATGATCCGCCAACAGTTTTAAAAAATAGCGCCGTATTACCTGATAGAGAGACTAATGAGGGTGATAGTATCAGGATTACTGGAATAAAAATTGATGAGGGAGGAGGGAGTGTTGAAGATCCTCAAGGTGTATTCGTCTCTCTTCTGACTGACAATAAAAGTTTGCTTCCTGCTAGTAATATAGAGTTGTATAAAGATGGCAGTTCTGCTTCTGTAATTTATTGGTGGGCAGATGTTGCGTACAGTAACAATATAACATGCTGTGGTGGTGCTGCTTGTACTGGAGCAGGTTCACCTCCTGCTGTAGCTGCTGGTGCTGAGAACTGTGTTTATTATGATAATACAGCAGGGTTCCAAACGTGCTATCGTTCAGATGAAGATTTTGTTTGGAAAGAGACACCGTGTATTAACTCATATACTGCTGGCGGTTGTATTTCTGGAGCAAGCACTGTTGCCTGTCGTGGAGATAGTTCACCAAGTGGAGCGATAACACCTAGGGCGATAGGTGTTTTATACTATGAAATAACAAACAATAGATGTTGGATTAGTAGTGGCCTTGATGATTTGTCGTGGACGGAAACTGGGTGTGGAAGAAAATTTTTAGTGGATACCTACGTTGCTATTGGTGGAGCAAGTATAGGACTTGCTGAATTTAGAGTCGATATTAATCCAGTTGATAATATTTCAGGTGTAGCAAATATTAATATTCATGCTCAAGATTATACAACTGATGCGTTATTAGCAGTTAACTCTCTTGCAACAAGTTTTAATAATGGCGAGTTTAAGCTGACGGTCCATTCAATCGGAGCGATTCATAAAGGGTGGACAGATTTAAAGGCCATGGGAGCAAAATATTCATTTGATAGAGAGCTTCTTAGTGAACCATACGTTCAGCTAGGGTGGGAGCCATTCTTGTTAGTTGGTAGTGGAAATAATAGTAGCGTAACGATAGCTGGATATAAAATTTATAGAAGAATGGCCGGAGAGGATTATAACTTCGTAAACGGGGCCCTAAATGAAAGCAGTATCGTTGCATCAACTACCTATACATATAAGGATGAAGATTTTAATTCAGTAAGTGAAGATGATAAAGGACAGGTTTACTATTATACAGTAAGACCTATCGATTCAGTAAGAAGTCTACCAGCTCCAACAAATGAAATTTTTAGTGAGATAAGAGTTATTCTACCTCCTAAAAATAGAGTTTTTGTTCACAGGTGGATTGTAAACAAAGAGATCTGCGGGCTTCTGCATAAAGAGAGTGACGGGACGTCAAATTTTAGATGTGAGTATTATGGCCCAGGTAGTGGTAGAGATAATGGATATTACGATATTGGACAAGATATGATTGTTGATGCGTTTGAAGCTGGCTGCCCATATACAAGCGCTCATGATTCATATGGAGCATGTGGATACAATGGTTGTATTGGAATTGGAAACCCTAATAGTACAGAACCGTTTGATGCTGATGATAAAGCAGATGGATATGTTTATTATGATAGATCTTCAGGTAAATGTTATGTCTATGACTCATCGTTAGCTGCAAATAATTGGGTTGAAGCATCTGCAGTTACGCAAGCACTTTGGGAGAGTGGTGTTGCTAATAACACAGATAACGCTCATCTCGCACCTCTTACTTATGTTTCAAGAGGGAGTGCAAATAGTATTTGTACTTATAAAGATGAACTATCTTTTGAATATGCAGATTCATCTAATGTTGATAAAAATAGTCCGTTGATAACTCCGAGAATTCCAACGAGAAGAGAACAGATCGCATACTCATCATGGGATTCAGGTTACTCTGATGCAGAAATATCGAATATGGAGGCAGGGTTAGCTCTTGCTAGTACGTCAAAATGTAATACGACAGAAGCTAGTGGGCTTATAGATTGGTATACCGATACTCAGCTTCCGCTCTCTGAGTATTTCGTCACACTTCCAGGAACGGAAGCATCGGAAATTCGTTCCGTTATTACAGGATCTGACGAGACAAAGCTTTGTGTTTCAAAATATGGAGTTCAAGACTTTATTGGAAACGTTGGAGAGTGGGCCAGTGATGTTGTCACTTGTGCAGTTGGAGATACTTGTACCATTGCTTCAAACCCAGCTGGTGATTATGCTGATGCAGCTGATCCCGTTCCTTTTACTTATGCGTTTAACGGTATAACTGGCCCATGTGTTGATATTGATTTAGATGGAACTTGTGATTCTCCAATTAATGGCTGGACTCTTTACGAAAAGAAAAATAATGCTACCTATTTTATTTTGCCGATGGGCCTTCCTGCTGTTGGTGATTATATAAGTAGTAATCCAACGAGTGAGAGTGGAAAGAGTATGCTTCAAATTGGCAATAGCTCTGGGATTTCAACTTCAGCACTACATAACGACTATATTGATATTGGAAGTTCAACCTTGCTTGCTGGCCCATATGATGGAGATCTCTCTGTTGGTGGAAGTTATAAATCTGGTGATAGGGCCGGCCGTTATTTTATGGCAGCGATTCCTCGGTCTGGGACGGACACAGAGTCTGCTGCGACATTAACTATTCGAGATGTGCTTTATACTGCGGTTGAGACAGGAAATAGTGGGAACAGTATAAAGGTTGGGTATAGTAGCTGTGGAACAGCTGGCTGTATTCCTTCGGTAACGGTCTCATCTCAAGAGATAACTATAAATATTGATAATGGTGTAACAACGGCAGGAACGATTGTTACTTTAGTAAATGGTGATGCGTCGGCATCTGCATTAGTTGTTGCAAGTGTTGTTGGAGGTGCATCGACGATGGCCCAGAGTTTAACTACCTCAGTATCTTTGACTGGTGGAATGAGCGCAGTGGCAACTACGATAGGAGATATCGGATTTAGTGTTGATACTGAAAATAGTGTGTCTGTTGTATTTATTCCAGGATCAACTTTAAATTCATCACGAGTAACCATTTCTGGTACTGCGTATTTAATTGTTGTCACAATTGTTGATGGTGTAACACTTGCGCAAGAGATAGTTGATTCGATTAATAACACAGCACTTGTTAGTGCGGAATTAACAGCATCCTTAGTTGGAAGTAATGTTGCTCAACATATTTCAGGATCAAGGTTAGTTGGAGGAGTGAGTGCTAGCGCAACGATAGGTGGGATGACTTTTACGTCTACCAATTCAACCGATAGTGTTTGTACCATGATGATTACAGGTGCAGAAGCGGATGCTTGGAATGTTAATACCGTTGCACTTGCAGTAGCATGTAATCCATCAGATGCAGTAGCGGCGATTGATTGTCCTAACCATCAAGTCACAGTTGGCCTTTGTAGAGATGCGGGCAAGTATAGTACTTATTTAGATGTGAAAAATGCAATTGATTCGGCCCTTGGTGCTACAAAACTTTTTACTACAACATATCCTGCTGGGTATACAACAAATTCAATGAACCCATTCTCTGTAGATTTTGCAACATCGACATCTGCTCGTTTAACGAGGAGTGGAGTTACTTATACAGCTGGTAGTGATTATCCAGGTAGTAGTGGAGATAACTGGTCGGTTACATATCTCCCTGCTGGAACTGGATCAGTTAATGGAATATGTGATGGCCCTGCTAATTTATCTTTAGCAGTAGCAAATAATGTTTGTATTAACACTACTCAAAAAGCGTTATATGTCGTAGTTGATAGTGCCACTACAACTGCTAATGATATTAATACTGCAATTGGTGGTATTGCGGCCACCGCGATGACCGCAACAGTTTATGCTCCTACAATGGCCCAAACAACACATGATACTACGATTGGATTTGGAACTAGGGCCGCAGCAACAATTCAGGATTTAACGTATACAGCGACAGCAGCTTATGCTGGAACTGCTGGTAATAATATTAGGGTTGAATATGCATCTGGTGGTGTCGGTTGTACAGCTTCTGGTACTAATCCAATTAGGTTGACCGTTACTTTTGTTTTAGGAACAACAGCAGCAGCGCTAGCAGCTGCTATTAATGTTCTACCGTGCAATGCATATGTGACGGCCACTGTAACAGGTACTGGCGCTACTGCTCAGACGATCTATGCCCCAGGTTATTTAACTGGTGGTAGTTCATCTGGGGATGTAAGTGTTATCCACGGTTTTAGGTGTGTGACTCCAATATCTAGTTCTATAATAGATCCAGATAATTATAGTGATAAGTATCACACATATGATTATTGATTATTAATCTCTTTTTCTAGAACTGTTCGGTGACTGATAACTTCCTGCTACACAACTACTCTTTTTATGTTCAGGAAGATCGGTAAGTTCAATGTCACTTCGATTTAAGGCAAATAGTGTTGGTAGTCCATTTTGAAAACCAAGAATACCTCGAATAGATTTAAGTTTTCCTCCTCTTCCTTGGAGAATTTTTCTGGCAAAACACATATCGCTCTCTTCATCCATCTCTTCGCTCTTGGTATTAATCGGTTGTCCAGCAACGATTTTTCTTGGATCGAAACTTCTGGCCATAGAGATTCCAAGAGAGGAGTTTCCAATTTTTAGAAATGGTGTTTGATAAATTCCTTGGTAATTTAGTTCAATAGGTTTGTCGTTAAAGTTAAGAGCGTAACATCCACCTTTCGCAGTTTTTAAATTAATCTTATCGGTTAATGGTTCAAAGGTAGAACATATATCTGGTGTTGTATTAATCTCTTTTGTAGCTGGTTCAAAACTGGTTGGTGAAAATGTTGTTGGTTTAAGTGGTCTCTCACCAACAAAATAGAACGAGGTAATGAGTGGAAGGTGATCGCCAAAGCCGTCGCCAGTGAAATCTGTGTAGATTGGCCGACACTTTGGTTTGTTTGCTTTTTTTCCGTTACAGTCTTGAGTTGCCATTACTTGTTGAATTAGTTCTTGATCACGTTTTGATACTTCTTCTGGTTTAACCCTGATCTCTTGCCAGCGAAAAGGAGTTCCATCGACATTTAGAAGAAGTTTTTTTTCAGCTCCGTGATGTCCTATTACTCTAAATGAGTTATCTAAATATTGAAATCCGATATTATCGTATAAGTTGTTATTTATAAAAAGGTGAGAGAGAGTATCGTTTTTTCCACCATGTGATGCTTCCCATCTTTTTTCAGGAATAAGTTCGTGCCATAAATTATAAAGGGAATTTTCACCGATTTGTTGCATCTGTTTTTCGTTGCTGATATTTCCAAAAATTTTAAACGGGGTATCGAGATAATTACAGTTAAAGTCACCAGCTAGAATAATATCAGTGTTTGGGTTTTTCTTTTTATCATCTTCAATTTTCTTTTTGAGCAGTTTAGCATTTGCAACTCTTACTTGTAGTGAGAATTCGCAGTTAGATGGAGAAGAGCACCCTTGGCTTCGCCAGTGGTTGTTGTAAATTTTAATAATGCTTTTTCCAAGAGTGATGGTGCCAACTTGAATATCTCTTGTTGTGTAACCTGCAATGTGTTTATCTTTTTCAGAAAATAGCGAGAACTCGTCTGTCTTTGTATTAAATGGAACGCTCCCATTTTCCATTTTATATTTACTGATAAACCCAGTTGTTAGTGCAACAGGGTTACTCTCCTCTTGAATTCCAAGGTAAGAATAGTTGTACCCAAGTTTTTTTAGCTCAAGTGACAGAACTGAGTTTGGCAAAAAATGTTCGGCATTATTGCTTGCTGATTCTAGCTCTTGAAGCGCGACAATGTCAGGAAGCCCCATTACTCGAAGCTCTTGAATTAAATTGGCAATTTTCGCAAGGTAGATTTTTGGATCATACCAGTTAGAAAACCCAGGTCGAAAAAGGTCGTAGTTATAGAGTTGCTCTTCCGTTGAGTTTGATGGATTTACGTCCCAAAGCTGAAGTAAGTTGAGTGTTGCAATATCGATCTGATGTTTAAGTGAAATTTTAGGAGCAAGAGTTATTTTTTTTGTTTTATTGCCAATGATTGAGATTTCAAGCGTTGGTGTAATTTGTCCTGTTTTTGTATCGGTTATATAATCAAACGGAGAGAGCGTTTTGATCGTTAGGCCATGTTCAATTTGGAAGCTAAAATCTTTTTGGCCAAGTATTTTACTTAAAGTAATGGAATCTATTTTTTTATTTGATACTAATATATCTAGGCCATCAAGAGCAAGAACTCTAATGGTTAAATCGCCACTATTGCTATTTATTGGATTCCAGTCAACCAACACGATATGCTTGTCAGAATTTTCTCTCAGTGTGAATGAACTCTCTTTGGCAAGCGACGTTAATTGAGTTAATCCGCTTGGGATATTGTCAGCTGAGTTTAATTGAAGAGAGAGAAGTAATACTAAAAGAAACTTAATACCTACGTGGATCGACTGCATCTCTAATACCCTCACCGACAAAATTTATAAGTGCCAGCGTGATAAAGAGCCCAATGGCCGGAAAAACTGCGAGATACCACGCTCCTAAAAAATACTCTTTGCCTTGCCGTAATAACTCACCCCAACTTGGAGTTGGAGGCATAACTCCAAGACCTAAAAAATCGAGAGAGCTTAGTCCAAGTATGTTTGCGGCAATGAAAAATGGAGAAAAGGTAATTAGCGGGATAAGCGCATTTGGAAGTATGTGTTTAAAAATTATTTGAGTGGTGCTGTTGCCTGAAGCTATGGCCGAACTGATATAATCGAGTTTCCTTATTTTTAAAAATTCTGACCTCATATATCTCGTTATGTAGCCCCAGGAAAAGAGCGATGATATGACAACGAGTAGTGTTATGTTTGGAGTAAATATTGAGACGAGAGTAATTAGAACAATTAAATATGGGATAGCGAAAAAAATCTCCATTAAACGATATATGGTTAAATCAACAAGGCCTCCGAAGTAACCCATGCATGAGCCAAGGACTGTTCCAACCGTAAAGGAGATAAGCCATACACCAAGAGCGTAGCTAAAAGAGATTCTAAAACCGTAGACCATCCTAGCAAAAATATCTCTTCCTAATGAGTCTAGCCCCATTGGATGTTCAAGTGTTGGTGGTGCTGGATATTTAAAAATGGTTCGATCGATTTCAATTGGATCAAATTTAACAGGAGGAAATAGACAGGTCGTTGTCTCTCTCTCGCAAATCTTTCGATAGTCAGGACGAATGCTAAAATAATCAAATGTTGATGTTGGATGATCTTTAAAAATTGGGAAGTGGATGGAGTTTTTATAAATAATAAAATATGGCCTATTGTTGGCAACAAGCTCTGCCGCAAAGCTAATAATAATCATTGCAACAAGGAAAAACATTGAGATGTATGCAGTTTTCCTATCTCTAAATTTTTGCCATTTTCTATTGTTTGTAATTTTCTTTAGCACGTTATCCTCTTTACTATTCAAAGTCTATTCTTGGATCAACCACAACTAGCATCACGTCTGAGACGATGTTTCCAAGCATGATTAAGACAGAGTGAAGACAAACCGATGCCATAATGACAGTATAGTCTCGTTTTATAACTGAGGTGTAGGTTAGTAGTCCGATACCATCGAGATTAAAAACAGTTTCTATAAGTAAACTTCCAGCAAACACTAGTTTGAAAATGTTTCCAATCCCTGTAGCTATTGGAATGAGCGCATTTCGAAGGGCGTGTTTATAAACGATTGTTCTGCTTGGAACCCCTTTTGCTTTTGCGGTTTTGATATAGTCTTTGCTTAACTCACCAATTAAAGAGTTCTTCATAAGCATCGTTATAACTGCAATATGTGAGACCATGTAGCAAAGAACTGGCAGTACTGCATGATGAAGGCGATCTATTATTTGGCCAAAGAAAGAGAGGTCCATGTACTCACTTGAGTAGAGGCCACCGATTGGAAAAAAACTAAAGTAAGAGCCACCGCCAAAAAATACAATCAAGAGTATTCCAAGCACAAACCCTGGTGTTGAGTGCCCAAGGAAAATAATAAAACTTGTGATGTAGTCAAAACGAGTTTTATCTTTAACTGCTTTAGCGATACCAAGAGGAATGAATAATAAATATGTTAATAATAGCGATGTAAGTCCAAACTGTAAGGAGACGGGAAATTTGCTTTTTATGACGTTAAAAACTGGTTCGTCATAGATCATGCTTCTGCCAAAATCTAGTGTTAAAACGTTCCCAAGCCATTTGAAATAGCGGATATGAATAGGTTGGTCAAACCCGTACTGTTTTTTGAGATCTTGAATTACCTCTTCACTGATTGTGCCACTATTAGTATTTGAAGAGAGATCGCCACCTCCGTCCATAACCTCCTGTATCGCCTGTTCTATAGGGCCACCTGGCGCGGATTGGATGATGAAAAAAACAACTAAACTTATTCCAAAAAGAGTAGGAATTAAAAGTAGTAACCTTCTAGCAATGTATACAAGCATTTTGTTGCACCGTTTTTTTGTTGCTGCATTTTAGACAAAACTATTATTACAAGGATGACGGTAAGTATATACATTTTTGACATTTTATTATATCTAAATTGATCGTTAGAATTCTTTGGAGAGAGCGTGCGTTTACAGATAAAAGATTTATGGGTTGAGTTTCATACTTTTGACGGCGTAGTTAAGGCCGTAAATGGAGTCACGCTCGATGTGGCCGAGGGTGAAATCTTAGGAATTGTTGGCGAGAGTGGTTCTGGTAAGAGCGTTGCAACCCATGCCATCCTTGGCCTTGTGCCAATGCCACCTGGGAAAATCTCAAAAGGGGAGATTCTTTTTGAGGGTGAAAATCTTTTGACAAAGAGCGAAGAAGAACTAAATAAAATAAGAGGAAGATCTATTGGAATGATTTTTCAAGAGCCGATGACATCTTTAAATCCAGTCTTTACTATTGGTGATCAGATTGTTGAAGCGTTAAAAATTCATTTTCCTCACTTAAATAAATTAGAAGCAAAGCAGCGAGCAGTTGATGCGCTTAAACAGGTTGGGATACCTTCTCCAGAGAGTAGGTTTGATTGTTATCCACATGAATTAAGTGGTGGGATGAGACAACGAGCGATGATTGCGATTAGCCTAGTCTGTGATCCAAAACTATTAATTGCAGACGAGCCAACGACGGCCCTTGATGTTACAATTCAGGCCCAAATTTTAGATATAATTAACGACCTGAGAGAAAAAAGAAAACTCTCTGTTATTTTAATCACTCACGATCTTGCGATTATTTCTGAGACGGCCGACAAGGTGGCCGTTATGTATGCAGGCAGAGTGGTTGAAAGTGGACCTGTTGAAGAGATTTTTTCAAACCCTAAACATCCGTATACCAAAGGGTTATTAAAATGTATTCCTCATGTTGATGAACAGAGTCGCCCAAAAGGTGAGAGGCTAAATACGATAGAAGGAACGGTTCCTGATTTACGATCGCTTCCTCCTGGCTGTGCTTTTTATAATCGTTGTTCAAGGAAGATTGATAGTTGTTTGGATAAAGTCCCATATTTTATAAACTGTGGTGCGGAACATTTTGTATCGTGTATTAACGTGGAATAGTTTGTGAATGAAAATTTATTGAGTATAAAAGATGTTGTTAAGCATTACCCAGTTAAGGGTGGAGTGTTTAATCGAGTGATCAACCAAGTTAAAGCGGTCTCTGGAGTAACTTTTGATTTAAAACATGGTGAGACTCTTGGAATTGTTGGTGAGAGTGGGTGTGGGAAGTCGACGCTTGGTCGAGCTATCATGCATTTAGAGCAAGTAACTAGTGGGCAGATAATTTTCGATGGTATTGATTTAACGAAACTCTCATCGAAAGAGTTAAGAAAAAAAAGAAAAGATTTTCAAATTATTTTTCAAGACCCTTACTCATCGCTTAATCCGAAGATGACGGTGTTTCAACTTCTTGCTGATCCGATGAAAAATTTTTTTCCAGAACTGAGCAAAAGTGAAATTGAAAAAAGAGTCGAAACACTTATGTCAGATGTTGGTATACGCCCAGAGTATAGCACTAGATTTCCTCATGAGTTTAGTGGAGGCCAGCGACAAAGAATTAGTATTGGCCGTGCATTAGCTAGTATGCCAAAACTGATTGTTTGCGATGAGCCTGTCTCTGCGCTTGATGTCTCTATTCAGTCGCAAATTTTAAATTTGTTAATAGATTTACAAAAAAAATATAAGTTCTCTTATGTTTTTATTTCTCATGATCTCCATGTAGTAAGGCATATTAGCGATAAAATTGCGGTAATGTATCTTGGGAATTTTGTCGAGGTGGCAAGCAAGGAGCAGCTGTTTACAAATCCTGTTCATCCATATACGAAAGCACTTCTTTCGGCCGTTCCAACAATACGGACAAAAAATTCAAAAAGAAGAGATGCTAGAGTAGTTTTGCAAGGTGATGTGCCAAGTCCAATTAATCCACCGACAGGATGTTATTTCCATCCACGGTGTCCAGTTGCCGATGCTAACTGTAAGAGCTGGGGAAAAAGTTTGGTTGAGGTTGAGTCTGGCCATTTTGTTTCGTGTAAAAATATTGATTGTCATAAAATTAAGTAGTGTATCGGGGGAGTTTATGAGAGTGAAGGTAAAGCTTTTGATTGCTTGTTTTTTGTTACTATTGTTGGCCGATAGTTTCGCAGCGATAAAATCTAAAATAACTGGTGGGGATAGTAACGCAAAAAAGGGTGGGACACTCACTTATGAGTTTTACGAGCCAGATCACATTAATCCGATAAATTTTAGACAAGCTGGTTCTATTGAAATTTTAGTTAATTGGGTTTTTGAAACATTGACCGATTGTGATGCTGTAACAGGTGAGATGATTCCAAGAATTGCAAAAAAATGGGATATCTCTAAGGATGGTAAAGTTTTTACATTCTGGATTGATGAGCGAGCGAAATGGGCAGATGGTAAACCTGTAACAGCTGAAGATGTTAAGTTTTCCTTCGATGTTTTTTCAATGCCAGGAGCTAATGCTGCTTTTAAAAAAGAGAGCGTGAGCGATTTTTCTAAAATTGAAGCAAGTAATGGTGTCGTTACATTTTATGCAAAAACTAGACTCTTTTCACATTTAGGTTTTATAACTTCAACGCTTATTCTTCCAAAACATTTATATTACTACACTGATCCAGAGAAGCTTTCTAGGAATGAGTATATCAAAAATCCTCAAGGAAGTGGCCCTTACTTAGTTAAAGAGATGACGAAAGGAGAACGCGCTGTACTTGTTAAGAATAAGAATTATTGGGGTGGTGTGCTTCTTCAAAATGAAGGCGCATATAATTTTGATGAAGTTATAATTAAATATGTTAGAGATCCTCAAATCGCTTTTGAAAAATTAAAGAAGGGTGATCTTGACTATATGCCAATTCGAGTAGGTAACACTGAATTGTGGAGACAGACTAAAACGGATAAGGCATTCACTGGTGGAAAAATAAGGGCGCTTGAAGTATCATCGAAACTTCAACAAGGGTATGGGTTTGTAGGGTTTAATCTTCAAAATGAACTTTTTAAAGATAAGAGAGTTAGGCGAGCGCTTGTTCAAGCAGTTAATAGAGATGAGATAATAGAGAAAAGCCTCGATGGGCTAGCAAGAATTCCTTTTGGCCCACTTTATAGCGTTGATAATTTTGCTGGAAAGTTTACTCCTGTTAAATATGATCCTGAGGCCGCGCTGAAATCTTTAGCAGAAGTTGGTTGGAAAGATAGTGATGGAGATTACATCCTCGATAAAAATGGGAAGAAGTTTTCATTTACCGTACTTGTTCCAAACGCAAGAATAGAAAAAGAGATGCTCTTTGTTCAAAACTACTGGAAGCAAATAGGTATAGATTGCCAAGTTAAAATTTTGGAGTATTCGACCTGGAGAAACCTTCAAGATGAGAGAAAATTTGATGCAGTTTCAAATGGTAAAAGCAGAGATTTTTATCCTTGGAGTGTAGATGCTTATGGTGAGTGGCATTCAAACAATGCCAAAAATGGGCTTAGAAACTATTTCGATTTTAAAAGTAGTGAGGTCGATAAGCTAATAATGAAAGCTAGAGAGGAGTTTGATTATAAAAAGCGTAAAGCGATGTTGGATAAGGTGAACGATGTAATAGCAGAAGAGTATGTTATGTTTCAGTATTCAGAGAGTAAATACGCATTACATGCAGTTAGTAGTAACATTGTTATGCCGACATATAACGGAACGCTGTGGTTTCCCTATACGTTTGGTATGAAATATTGGTATAAAAAATAATGAAGACATATTTTTTATATCATGCCTTTTGTCCTGATGGTTTTGGTGCAGCTTATGCTTATTGGAAAAAATATGGAGATAAAAATATCACCTTCATTCCAGTTAATCATGGTGAACCTGTTCCAGAGATGATCAGTGGTTCTCATTTAGTAATTGCGGATTTTTCTTATAAGCGTGACATCTTGCTTGGCCTAGAGAAAAAATTTAGTAAAATTGAGGTTTTGGATCATCACGCTACAGCAAAGGATGATCTCGAAGGAATTAGTTTTGCTAAGTTTGATATGAACAGGTCAGGTGCCGTTATTGTTTGGCAAGAGTGTTTTCCAGATGAAAAAGTCCCACTACTTCTTCAATATGTTCAAGACCGAGATCTTTGGAATTTTAAACTTGAAAAATCTAAAGAGGTTTCTGCATATATTGGAACGTTTGAGTACGATTTTGCAAAGTGGAATGCTTTGTCGTTAGAGATTGAAAGTGATTTAGAAAATGTTATCCATATTGGGAGTGCTATTTTAAAAAGAGAGGAGCAGTTAGTTAAAGATGCGGCAGAGAGTGTTCGAATAGTTGAATTCGCTGGACACAAAATCCCTACTGTTAATAGTTCTATTTTACACTCGGATATTGGCCACTATCTTTTAAATAAATTTAGCGAGTATCCGTTTGCGCTTATCTGGAATTATCGAGAGGATGGAAAAGTAAAAATCTCTCTTCGTAGTCGAGGTAATTTTGATGTTGCAGCAATTGCTAAGACTTATGGCGGTGGTGGACATAAAGCAGCTGCAGGGTGTCGGGTAGATTTTATTCCGTAATTATTTTCACTTTCTAAAATTAGAAAGCGTGTTATGATTTCGCTGCTACCTTTTTTGTGGAAACAATATGAGTGAAATCGGTTGTCATCGCGCCTGTAAAAATCTCCCTTGTGGTTATGCTTATCATCAAATGATTTTTGATAATGGTGTAGCGATTGATTATAAGTTTTTAGAAATTAACAAAGAGTTTGAAAGAATAATTGGACTTGATCATAGCATTATAGGGAAAACAGTTAGAGAGGTTTTGCCTGGAATAGAGAGCGAAGAATTTAATTGGATTGAATTTTATGGAAAGGTTTCTACTGGTGGTGAGAAGGTTAGTTTTAAACAGTATTCGGTAGTCCTTTGCAAATGGCTTAATATAACGGCATACTCTCCTGAATATGGAACGTTTGTTACTCTCGTTCAAGATATTCATGAGGCGGAGTTGATTAGCAGTGATTTTATAACGCTTCTTAAAGAGACTGGTGCCTGTCGTTGGGAAGTAAATAGCGATGGCCTATATATAAATGTCTACGGCGCTAATGGTAAATTTTTTGGATATAGTTATAATGAGGTTGTCGGACAAAAGCATTTTTTTGATCTTCATCCAGAAGTTAGCAGAGAAGAGTTTAAAAAAAATGCTTTAGATATTTTTCGAAAAAAAGAGTCCTTTAAGCAGTTTGAAAATATTGTTGAGACGAAGAGTGGTGAGTTGAAATGTGTTTTAACTACCGGTTCTCCTAGCTTGCATCAAGATGGTTCTTTGATAGGTTATAGAGGCATCGATATTGATGTGACAAACTATAAGATGCTTGAGAAAGAGCGTGTCGAAGCAACTAAGCAACTTTACCATTCATCAAAATTAGTTGCTATTGGCGAGTTAGCAGCAAGTGTTGGCCATGAGAT
Organism: Bdellovibrio sp.; assembly: GCA_020720455.1. GTDB lineage: Bacteria > Bdellovibrionota > Bacteriovoracia > Bacteriovoracales > Bacteriovoracaceae > DYOQ01. The sequence goes on along the minus strand of DYOQ01000002.1, from coordinate 21,124 downwards.
TAATAATCCTTTAGCTATTTTGATTGGAACGTTAGATCTTTTAAAGCAAAGGTACTTAGATCAAAGCGCTCCATTTATATCTTCTTTAAATGTTATGTCCAACTCATGTGTTAGAATTCAAAATATTGTTGCAGGGCTTAGAACGTTTGCCAGACAAGATAATGATGAGATTGTTGCAATTGATATGCATGACATAATTGAGCAGGCGCTTAATATTGTAGAGGTGATTTATAAGAAAGATAATATTAAGATTCTTAGTAAACTTGAAGCTAAATTTCCAATAGTACTCGGTAATAGTGGTAGAGCATTACAGGTTTTGATAAATTTTCTTGGTAATGCTAGGGATGCAATCGGTTCTACAAATAGCGGAGAGATAATAATTGCGACATTAAATGAAAAAGATAATTTTTCGTTGTCGGTAACTGACAATGGAGCAGGAATCTCTCCAGAGAATTTAAAAAAAATATTTGATAAGTTTTATACAACTAAACCAGAGGGCAAAGGCACAGGTCTTGGTTTACCAATTTCATTAAAAATTATTCACGACATGGGTGGAGAGATTTTAGTTGAGTCCACTCTAAATGTAGGAACAACTTTTAAAATAATCCTTCCTAGTTTAAAAACAGATATCTCTTCACTAACGCCTAGGCCACTTCCAAGCGAATCTGTAGAAAATATACTAGTCTCCGGAACTGCACTAGTTGTTGATGATGAAGATTCATTAAGACTTCTGTTGGCAAATATTTTAAGAAAAATGGGAATGAACGTTACCGAGACCAGCGACGGAAAAAAGGCCCTCAGTCTGCTTGAAAAGAGTAGGTATGACTTTTTAGTAACTGATCTAAAGATGCCTGAAATTGGTGGTGCAGAGCTGATGCAGATTGCTAGGGCTAAAAATTATGTAAAAAAAATTGTGGCGATAACGGGGTGGTTACCTGCGGAAGAAGAGGATAGGGTTAAAGCAAGTTGCGACGCGCTTATTTTAAAGCCGTTTAAAATGTTAGATATTTTTAGAATCATTAAAGAGCTTGATGGTGGCGATAAGAAGTAATATTGTGCTTAGCTATTAAATCTATAATCTCTTCTTTTGATCTAAGATTAGTTTTGTTAAAAATATTTTGCCAGTGTCTCTTTATTGTTCCATGTGAGATAAATAGTTGATGTGCTAGATCAGTATTATTTTTTGTTCTGATACTGTGCTCTATGACATCAGTCTCCCTTATTGTTAATCCATACTGTTTACTAACTCTTTCTAGGGCAAATTTTGTAACTTCTGTTTTTGATTTTAGTTCAACTGCCTGTCTGTTTTTTTCTATGTACTCTTTGAATGATAGTAGCGTTGCTTGAAGCTCTTTTAAGTGGACTGGCTTGTACATAAACTTAAAAACAGATTTTCCAATAATTCTTTGAATGTTTGCTATTGATGTTACTGCAGTAATTATTAAAGCTGGGCAGTTATACTCTTTGCTGGAGAGTGTTTCAAGAAGAGAAAGTCCTCTTCCGTCTGGTAAGTAGTCGTCAAGCAAAACCCCGTCGATATGTTTTTCTTTTAGAATTTTTTTTGCTTCAGTGAGTGTCGTTGCTACGTAGACTTGGCCAAAAATATCGGCCGCTTGTTCGTAGTATAGTGTGATTAGTTCTATTTCATCTTCGATGATTAGGATGGCACTGCTAGGCTTAAACATTTTTGCCTCATTGGTTTGTGTAAAATAATTATCGCATGATATTTTAGAAGAGGTATCGGAAAGTTTTTCCATTTGTTATGCCTGACTAAAGATGACTAATTCGTTTTTTTATTACATGACTAAATTAGATATAGAAAATGTACCAATTGGGATTATTTTATTTTTCTTAAAACTGGCGATACTAAAAGCAGATCTGAACGGTTTTTATAGGAGTATTTTATGGCATTAGAGAGTAGCGCTCTCATTAGTGAGTTGCATGATACAAGAACTGTCGATTTGGCAAATCATCGTAGAAAGTATCTTGTTTTTAAATTAGGCAATGAGCGTTTTGGAATAGAGCTTAGTTCTGTCAAAGAAGTGATTGGACTAACTGCGATTACTGAAATTCCGCAGGTGCCAAGTTTTTTTCAAGGGTTAATAAACTTACGAGGAAAAATAATTTCAGTTATAGATTTAAGAAAGAAGATGGGGTTACCATCTGCTGAGTATCAGCCTAAAAAAACTTCTATTATAATCTCTGAAATTCAAAAAGTTGTTTTAGGAGTGGTCGTAGATGACGTTGAAGAGGTGGCCAGCTATGAAAAAGAACAGCAGATCGAAGAGTCTATAGAGGTTCAGGGAAAAATGAGTAAAGAGTATCTTCAAGGCGTAGCAAAGACCGAGGGTAATAAACTTGTTCTGTTAATGAATATAAACAAAATATTATCAACTAGTGATTTGGCAATAATCCAAAAAAGTGCAGCGTAAGTTAAGTGAGATAATTTTGATTAAAGTAATTTATAAAAGAAGGAGAGTGTATGTTTGCTAAAATGACGATTGGAAAGAGAATAAGTATCGGTTTTGCATTAGTTTTATTTCTTGCTGTATCGCTTGGTTCTATGGCGATTTTTGAGATGAGAAAAATTAGTACCTTGTCAGAGCAGTTATCAAATGATTATGCACCAGAAGTTGACATAGTGGGGAGCATTGAAAGAAACGCTAGAAGAGTCATGTACGACATGAGAGGGTACAGTTTTACAGAAGAGGATAATTTTTTAAAGCAGGCGAAGAGTTGGCGAGAGACTCTTCAGAAGAGTTTAGATAGTGCCGATCAGTTGGCAGCAAAGTCTAAAGTTTTAGTGAAGCTTGCTCCGAGGATGAAAATACTCAAAGATGAAGTAGCGAAATATGATAGTTTAATGGATGCAACTAAGGTACATATAGATATTCTAGCTGGTCAACGTGATAGCATGGCCAAAATGTCAGATATCTATATTGTAGCATCAACCTCATATCTTACTCAGCAAAATAGCGCTATGGAGAGCGAGTTTAAGGATAGTTCTTTATCCTTATCTCAGAGAAAAGAACGGCTTGCAAAAATTACGTTGATGAATGATGCTATCAACATCATGAATGGGATTAGGGTTAAAAACTATAAATTTCAAACATTACGTGATCCCCAAAGTTATGAATTGGCCATTAAAGATTTTGATAAAATGGTAGTGATTGAAGAGAAGCTTCAAGCTGTCACACGCAATGAATCTGATAAGCAATTATTGAAACAAATAATTGATGCTCAAAATGGCTATAGAAATGAGATGGTTTCATTTTTGGCAGAGTGGAAATTGTTACAGCAGGTTGGTGTAGATCGAACAAAAGTTGGTGTTGATTTGGTGAAACAGGCAGAAGAGCTTGCAGAGGCCGGAGTTGCAGGAACTACGGCAATTGCAAATGAAGCAATTAGTACAGTTAATATTTCTAACACTGTTATGCTCTGGGGCCTTGTGATCGTAGTCCTTTTAGGAATTGCGCTTTCTTATACTTTGGTTAAAGCGATTACGACATCTATAATGAAAATTAGTAATGGTTTAAGAGACTCTTCAAACCAAGTGTCTAGCGCTTCAAAGCAGCTATCAGAAGCAAGTCAAGAGTTGTCTAGCTCTTCAAATGAGCAAGCAGCTTCAATTGAAGAGACATCGTCATCACTTGAAGAGATCACAGGTATGGTAAATAATAATGTCGATAATGCAAAGAAATGCGTTGAAATATCCCAGTCTGTTAGCGAGTCGTCTAAGAAGGGAAATAGTTCGATGAAAGAGCTTGTGGAGTCTATGCGAGATATTCTAGAGAGTAATGAGAAGATACAGCAGTTAGTTAAAGTCATTGGAGAGATTGGAGAGAAAACTGCAATTATTGATGAGATTGTTTTCCAAACAAAGCTGTTATCATTTAATGCTTCCGTTGAAGCTGAGCGTGCGGGCGAGCATGGAAGAGGGTTTGCGGTAGTTGCTCAAGAGGTTGGTAATCTTGCTCAGATGAGTGGTAAGGCGGCAACAGAGATCTCAGCGATAGTAAAAGAGAGTATAAAAAATGCTGAAGGAATCACAACGGATAACAAGAAAAAAGTTGAGAACGGAAACGCAGTTGTAAAAAGTGCCGCCGAAATTTTGCGTGAGATATCTGAGCGTTCGGCGTCACTACTGGATAATATTAATAGCATATTGAGTGCTTCACAGGACCAAGCTACTGGGATTGGACAAATAAATAGCGCCATAACCCAACTTGATAAAGCTACCCAAGAGAATGCGGCAACAGCAGAAGAGACTGCAAGTTCAAGCGAAGAGTTAAGTGCTCAAGCTGAAATCCTTAACAATATGGTAGGCGAGTTGACAAAGATAGTAACTGGTAGTGTAGAAGTTAAGACACAAATGCCAACCATGACTAATTATCATAATTCAACTCAAGGTAAGAAGAGTAATGTTGTACCATTGTCACGAGAAAGAAAAGTTTTGCCGGCCAATGTTCATATGAGCAGTAGCAGTGGTGGTGAACAAAACGAGTGGGAAGCGGTATAGAAGTTGGAGTGTTTATGGATAAATTAAACGTAAAGGTATTGCTTGTTGACGACGAGGATTATTTGCGTGCTATATATGCAAGAGAGTTGAAGCAACATGTGAACTTTGTTTTGACAGCTGAAAATGGTGAGCATGCACTTGAAGTTCTCTCTAAAAATAATGACGTTGATATTCTTATTACTGATTTAAGAATGCCAAAGATGGACGGATTGCAGTTAATAGAGAGAGTCAGTAAAGAGTATTCTCGTATTTTAACGATTATTATAACTTCAAATAGAGATTTTGATAGTATGAAGAAAGCTCTCGATTTTGGAGTTCATGATTTTTTAGATAAGCCGATTCAGATGGATCTCTTTGCTCATAGAGTACAAAAAGTTGCTTGGCAAGTTGTCAGGGCAAGAAAGAGAGATCATATCTTAGAGTATTTGTTATTTTCTTTTACAAATCAGTCCATGGAAGATTTTTATAAGATGGATGAAGTAAAGCAATCAAAAGTTTTGGACGCTGTTCAAGAGTTGGTTTGTGCCAAAATTTCTAAAGGTAGGGTGGCCTATGGTGGATGAAGAACTCTTTCTAAAGGAATTACAGAGTGGCTTTATTGAAGAGGCGGTTGATCTAGTTGAGCAGTGTGAGCAGAAAAGTTTACAGTTAGAGGCAGGCGGAGATGTTAAATCGTGCATTGAGGTTCTGTTTCGTTGCTTTCATACGATAAAAGGCACGGCGGCAGCTGTTGAGATGCAAAACCTTGCAAGCTACACTCATAAAATTGAAAATCTCTTAGTGACAGTTAAAAATGGCGATGTGAAAATTAGTACGGAGGTTATTAACTTACTTTTAGAGGCCTCTGATAATACTAAAAACTATGTGTTTAGTAAAAAAGAGGGGAAAGATTTTTCT
>DYOQ01000002.1:11099-15608 GCA_020720455.1 Bdellovibrio sp. | reverse complement strand
CCAGTTCAAGAACCGGTTCTTGAACCGAGGGTAAATATTCCTGTATCTGTAATTCAAGAGGATAAGTTACCTCAAGCAGAGGATGCGAGTAAGATAGTGAGTGATGAGTTTGTAAAACTTCCCCTTTCAAAAATTGACGGGCTGATTGATTATCTTGGTGAACAGGTGATTTTGCAAACTGCGCTTAATTTTTGTAATGCAAGAAGTAACGCTGGTGATGAGCTAATGAGTAAAACTATTGTTCAGTTAAACAAAATTACCCAGGATTTACAGCAGTCTGCAATAGCGCTTAGAATGTTTAATCTTTCACAGGTTTTTAAAAAGGCCAAGCGATTAGTGCGAGATACCTCTTTGCAACTAGGAAAGGAGATAAATTTTTCTGGAATAGGTGAGAATGCAGAATTAGATAAAACAATTGTTGATGAGCTTTCCGGCCCAGTCACTCACTTGGTAAGAAACTCAGTAGATCATGGGATTGAAGATAAGGAACAGCGACTTTTAAACGGAAAAGATCCTGTTGGAACAGTGGAGTTGCAGGCCTTTCAAAGAAGTGGTTTTTTTTATCTCGTGATAACGGATGATGGAAAAGGACTTGATGCTGATAAGATTAGAAAAAAAGGTTTATCACTTGGACTTATAAAAGAGAAGGATGTTTTTAAGGATGAAGAGTTGTACGATCTGATTTTTCGAAGTGGTTTTTCGACAAAAGATGAAGTTACTGGTATTTCTGGTCGTGGCGTAGGGATGGATGTTGTAAAGAACACGGTTGAAAAACTTAGAGGTACTATACAGGTTAAGTCGATCAAAAATAAGGGTAGTTCGTTTATTATTAAACTCCCTTTAACGTTAGCAATATTTAACGGAATGGTTGTTGACATAGGAAATAAAAAATTAGTTGTTCCAAACTCTGAGGTTCTTCAAATTATTGATAAAAGTAAGGAGTGTCTTTGTTCGATAGATAAAGATAACAATTTATTAAGAGATGGAGAGAGCGTCTATCCAATTATTAGTCTTCCAAAAGTTATTGGTATTAAGACACATATTGATAAAGTAAAAGATTTACCAGGAAGTGTTAATCACTCGTTATATTTAATTACTTCTGATGGTCAAAAAAAATATGCAATTGGAATCAATGAGATTTTAGGACAGCAAAAGGTAGTACTAAAAAAGTTGCCTGATAATATTTCTAAGATGCAAGGAATCTCTGGGGCGACGATCCTTGGTGATGGAACGGTCTCTCTTATATTAGACGTAAATAAGACTTTGAAAATTTATAACAATGTTGCTTAAGAGGTTGTGTGAGTAGTCTTGCTTTTAATATAAACACTGCTACGGAACGTGTTCCTATGACGGATCATGATTGCCAAGAGTTGTCTTCAATCGTAATGGATCTGAGTGGCATCAAGCTTGGTAGTGCAAAAAAAACGATGATTCAATGCAGGCTCGATAGAAGATTGTGTTCGCTTCAAATAAAGAACTATCACGATTATATTAATTATTTAAAAAATAATACCAGCGAATATGAGCAATTGATCAATGCTCTTACGACTAATAAGACAGAGTTTTGGAGAGAGAGTGATCATTTTGCAAAGCTAATGAGTTATGTTGCGACAGATTTTAAAGATAAAAGTATTGCTAACCCTCTTTATGTCTGGTCGGCCGCCTGTTCAACGGGGGATGAGGTTTATACTATTGGTATTCTAATGGAGGAGCATAAAAAGAAAGTTGCAAATTTTAGTTATAGAATTTTAGGAAGTGATATTGATACCTCTATTTTAGAAAGAGCGCAAAAGGGTGTGTATACAACGGAGTCGATAAAAACAGTCCCACCTCAATATGTTGGCCAGTATTTTTATAGAGGGAGTGGTGACAATGCTGGTATGTACAAGATTAAAGAGGTAGTTAGAAATAATGTAAAGTATAGAACACATAACTTAATTGAACCATCTGAACATTTTCCTCTTAAATTCGATGTTATTTTTCTTCGAAATGTCTTGATCTATTTTGATAAGGAAAACATACAAAATGTTATTGATAAGCTAGTCTCACATCTAAATCTTGGTGGTTATCTGTTTATTGGCCATTCTGAGTCGCTAAATGGAATTAGGAATCCAATGAAAAACTTGTGTGGTTCGGTCTTTAGGAAGGTTTAAGGTGAAACAAGGAACTGTTTATTATGGAGTTTCTTCTACTTCCTTAGATATTGTAAATTTTGAAGGCGTGTTGTTAGTTTTCTTCTTAGAAAACTCGAATAAGTTTGCGGCGCTTTACCTTGGAAGTAGTGTAGAGGCCACTGTTGTTTTAGATAAAATCAAAAAAGTTATAAGAAAAATTAAAGATGATGGATTTAAGAAAGAAGATGTTGTGATAAAATGCATTAGTTCTTATATTTCATTTGGAGTTATATCAGATTATATTAAGAGTTTAAAAGTACGCTATACATTTAAAGTTATAGAGAACGTTGTCTCAAATATCAAAATCGATTCAACTAAGCGTCTAGTCTTAGTTGGAAAAGCAGTTGATACATCTACTCTTAAAATAAAAAACAAAATGAGAGTGTTAATAGTCGATGATTCATCGACTATGCGTAAGGTTTTAAGAGAGATGTTATCAAATAACGAGATGGTTTCTGATATTGAAGAAGCAAGTGATGCCTTTGAGGCAAAGCGTTTGATCGTTGAGAAAAAACCAGATGTAATTACGTTAGATATCAATATGCCAGGCATGGATGGAGTAACGTTTTTAAAGCAGTATATAAAGGAGTATCCAATACCGACAATTATGGTTACTTCTTTTAATCTAAATGATTCTGGCCATATTCTTGAGGCTTTAGAATCTGGTGCGTTTGATTATATTGAAAAGCCATCTTTTAAGGAAATAAAAACTATTAAAGCTGAGTTTCTTGATAAGGTAGTTTTGGCGTTTGAAGCAAAAAAGAAAATAGCAAAAATACATCGTGTTGGTATTTCTCAGGTAGCTCAACGATTAAACAGTAGTGATGTAAGTAAATACCTCTTGGTAATTGGATCATCAACAGGTGGTACCGAAGCGCTAAAAGAGATTTTAACGGCCCTTCCTGATATCATACCACCAACATTGATTGTACAGCATATCCCACCGGTGTTTTCAAAAGCGTTTGCAGATAGAATGAATGACCTATGTCACTTCACGGTTAAAGAGGCGCAAGACGGAGATCTTTTGGGGCCAAATAAGGTAATAGTGGCAAGAGGTGGACAACATTTAAAACTCTGTGAACGTGACGGAATGTTATTTGTTAACATAACTGATGATCCACCAGTTAACCGTTTTCGGCCATCAGTCGATTTTTTATTTAATTCAATAGTTGAAATAGCACCTAAGAAAAATATCATAGCAGCACTTTTAACAGGAATGGGAAATGATGGAGCAAAAGGGTTGCTCGGGCTAAAGAGTCTTGGGGCCTATACTATTGCTCAGGATGAAGAGAGTTCAGTAGTATTTGGGATGCCAAAGGCGGCGATCACTCTAGGTGCTCATTGCCAGATTGAGTCACTCGATAAAATAGCTGGCCTTATTGTAAAGAAAATCAGTGAAGGTGCTGGGAGATGTATATCCAGTAAACTTAAAGTCGTTGCCTGAATTTATGCATCATTTGCTCACTGTTACAGATAAAAAAAATTGAAAAATTATTTATCACACAAGTTTTGACGATGAAACATACATCTTGAAACTGAATCAAACCCGTTCTCTTTAAGTGTTCCACACCATCTCTTGTGTGCTTTTGGAGCTAGGCCAAATGTTAAATTGAAAAACATTTTGAAGGCCATGAACTGGGTTGAGACTTTTGGCAGATCAAACCCATCAACATAAACGACATCTCTGCCTTCCATATACTCTTCTTTAAATCTAGAAAAGAGTTCAATCATTTTTTCTTTTGCTTCTTCGCTCTTTATATATTTTATTTCTAGAACAATCGGTTTGATTAAGTCATGTTTTCTTACCTCTTCTAAATACTCTTCTAGCGTTGGGACTTTGTATCTTGAATCTCCAAGTAGCGATAATTTTTTTATCTGTTCAAGGGTTAGGTGTTTTATAGAAAGAAGCCAGGTTGGTTTTGTTACTGCGCCATTTTTTTTCATCTCGTTGTAAACGGCAATATTATCTCCTTCATATGGCAATAATCTTTTGAGAGAGAGGTCGTGAAAAACAACTAGCTCATGATCTTTGGTCTCCCAGACATCAAACTCAAGATACTCAAACTCTGGAGAGTCTTGAATTGGTGCATAGGTATTATCACCCGAGAGAGCGAGGGATAATACTTCAATAGAGTTTTCAGGTAGGTGAGTAAATACATCTCCTCCTGAGCGGTGGCCTAGATTTGCAGCAATTGCTTGAGAGGTAAGAAGAACAAAAAATATAAAAAGGATTGTATTTTTCATGGTTGTCCCCTAGTTATTATGCATACCAAAACATTTCGGTCTGGCATTTTTAAACTTGAGCAAAATAATTTAGAATTAATAGATAATTAAT
>DYOQ01000002.1:0-10999 GCA_020720455.1 Bdellovibrio sp. | reverse complement strand
AATTAATAGATAATTAATCTATTTTTTGATCGATCGTCTGGATATGCATCTGGAGGCAAAATCTCTGGTTCAGGTTCGCTTCGAGGTTCATTAAATTTTGAAAAGTTGGTTTCATATTTGGCGTAAGCGTATTCATAAAGTGGTAAAACGAAATGCATATTTCCTTTTCCTCTTTCTAAAAACTGGATCATCTCTTTTAAAATTTTTTCATTTTCAAGTTGATGACTGAAGGCCACAAAAAGATAGATCATTCCCTTTTGTCCTATTTTACTTTCATAATCAAGACTCTTATACGTAGTATACATATCATGAAAAATGTTTGGATCAGATTTTAGAAATTCAAGTGTCGTAACCACTTTTGATCGAATAGCTGCCGAAGTGGGATCTAAATTCTTAGTTACGATTTTGAAGGGATACATGAGAGTATCAGTTCTAATAAATAGATACTCGATGGTTTCTTTATCAATTGGTCCTTGTTTACTCTTGATTAACCCCATATCACGTAGGAGGTAGTGGCCAAGAGTTGCAGGGTTAAATGTTGAAAATAGTTCGACTCTTTTTTTTAACAGAAAAAGATTGTATGGGAGCGCCACAACTCTTTGTGATGGAGATTGTAGTTGCTTAGAAAATAGATCGTTCCAAAATTTTGCAACTGGAATATTGTTTATGGTTTCGCTAATAATTGGGTAATTAAAGAGCTCATCATCTGTTGCAGTAACATTAATCGAAAGCTCAAATGTTGGCATCTCTACGATAGAAAATAGAAGGCCCCCATCACGATCTATAATTTTAAAACCTATTCGTGGGTTATAATTTTTCCCTTGAAACTGAACTACTGGAACTACCATAATTTCTGGATCATTTATTGGAAGTGGAATTTTAAGATTTCTCAGATGAAGCAGTTGCCATGTCTTATCATCGATAGTTGCTATTTTTTTCTCATCACCAAATGTGATACTTGATCCATTTACGAGAGATTTTTGTGGTGTTTTTATCGTTAACCATTTTGATGAGATCCCCTTGCTAATTATCTGAGTATAGATAAAAAAGGGGAGTCTATATCCCACAAATCCAAGAAAAGTTGTAGCTAGTAACAAGAAAATAAATTTTTTCATCAAATAGTTATCGATAAATATTGAAAATAGGTTAAGTTTTTTGTCAGATTTGACGAATAGATATTGGTGATTTAAGTGAGGATATAGTGAAAAAGAATCGGATATTACTTTTAATGGTTATACTACCAACAATATTTTTACTCGCCTGTGATGCTCCAAGACAGAGGCGTATCGTGCCGCTAGTGAGTGGTGAAGATTCTTCTTACCGTGATAATGGCTCGACAGTTACTGTCTCACCGACACCAACACCGACCAGCACTATCCCTAATAACTTAAAGAATTGTGGTTTTGCGGCCAGTAGTTCTGAGAGCAGTAAGTTTGTCCAGTCTGCCCATCTTGGAGGATATAAAGTTTGTCGGCCAGACTCTAGCAGTGACACTATTTACATTCAGTTTCAGTATCCAGTCTCTTCAAACAATGGAAATAAAAACATCTGCCTTTTTCCAACAACTAGTTCCACTTCTGGGACAGTATATATTGGTGAGGCAAGATGTATAAATGTTTCTGCCGCATATGATATTTATCCAATAACAATGCTTAGAAACAGAACTAATTACAGCAGTTACAGTATGAGTGGTTTGATGATTATGCTAGATGCTCCTTATTACTACACTAGATTTTATAGTTATGTTCAAAGTCCAGATGCTTATTTGTTTTGTATGCAGTGGATAGACCAATCTTGTAGTTTGGGCCGGTGTGATAGCAGTTACTGTGACTCATTTAAGAGCGGTGCTCACTACGTCTATACCTCAATCTAACTGTTTTATTGGCAGACGTTTTGGCAATTTTCTAGTACGTCATAAGCTTTTTGAGTGCACATAAAGAAAAGATCGTAACAAAAATCAGTTTTTTCAATATCTCTTAAGCAAAAATTTCTAGCGTTTGTACACCCTTTAACTATGGCATCAGCTTCAAATTGACAATCGTGCTGACAGTCAGTAGCGATCGCAGCAGTAGAAAGAGAGATAAAAGCGGTTAAGTAAATTATTTTAATCATATTCATCTTGGCCTCCAGTTTGATCAAGTGAAGTACACTCTAAATGGAGAGATTTCAATATGTGTGTATATTTTTCTAGTCTGCGCTGCGCGTAAGCTAGGCAATACTAATAATAAATTAACTTTAATTGAATTGATTATCTATCGAGGGTATTATAAAAACTAGTGAAGTTATTTTGGAGATAATTATGAGAATTAGTGAAAAAGCAAAAGAGAAGCTGATTCCTCTTCTTGGCGAAGAAGAGAATAAGGATAAGTTTCTTAGAATTGTTATGGAAGGTTTTGGTTGAGGTGGCCCCCGATTGGGAGTCGTTCTGGAAGAACGACATAATGAAAGTGATACTGTTGAGATGTTAGACCAAGTAAAAGTTGTTTTCGAAAAGCAACTATCTTTTTATGTAGAGAATGCTCTTCTTGATTATCGAAGGGATTTTTTTGGTAGAGAGGGATTTTTTATCGATACTGGTTCTAATTGTTAAATTGATTTATTAATAAGAATAATTACAAAAAAAAACGGCCCATTCATGGGCCGTTTTTTTTGCTTCCTAATTGATTTATTAATAAGATTAGTCTTTAAACCAACAGGCCGGTCTTCTACTATTTAATAATCCAGTTCTGTATGTGTCTAAACGACACTGAACTGTCGCTGGATAAGATTTAAGTGTTTCATTAACAACAGTTTTGTCTGGAGTTTGAAAATCTGGCATTGTTTCACCCATAAGTGTTGCAAGAAGATCAGCTGTTGACTGAGCACCAGTAAAAGCTCTCATACAAAGTTGTTCATCTTTACAAGTATCTTGAATATAGGCCGTTGGTTCAAACTCTGTTCTGATACTAGCTGTTTGGATAATTTTTCTTAAACAATCTTTTGCACCAGAGTAATCAGCTTGTCCCTCTACTGAAAGTTTTTGCCAAGTACTGATATAAGGTATTCCACCGTAAGCGTGGCCTAACTCATGACATAATACAAGTGCAAAACCCTCTGGTGAAATTTCAGGTCTTCTTGCAAGTCCACCGTACATATTGATAGTTACATATTTAAACATTCTAGAAGCGTTAGCGTTTACAGTTGAATCGCTCCACTTTCTATTAATCTTAAGAGACTCACGATTCTGTTTCGCCATTGGGCCAAACACTGTGTAAGCAGCATCGATGATTTTGTTGAACATCTCTTCCGTAACGTTCGTTGTTTTTAATAGAGCATCTTCTTTCCATAAATCGTTTTCTGGAGCAAAGCTTTTATAGCTATAAGATGAAGCAAAAGTTGTGCTTGCCAAAGCTAAAAGTGTAACAAATAGTAGCGTTTTTTTCATAGTTAACATCCTTTGTTTTGAAGTCAAATTCCACTTAGAGGCGTAAAAAAACCGCCCTAAATTTCTAAGGTAAAATTGTTTCTTAATTTTTTACAAACGGCAATATAACGAAAGTTTAATATAAGGTTAAAAACCTAGTTCTTGCTATTAAATCAATTGGTTATCTGTAGCGATTGAGAGTATTTGTTAGAATTTAGTGTGGGTTCTTACAAATTGTCTATAATTTTAATGAGCATCCTACAAAGAGAGTGGCACCCGTAAGTGAGTCTATGCCTGTCTGATATTGATTACCTTCATACTCAATGCTTTCCATGCTTGAAACTATTACAGTTTGATACTCAAGTCCGACATTTATTCCAAGATTTGCTAGTGGTAAAAATCGAAGAGAGACACCAGCACTCCCTCCTAGCGCGTTTCCGCTGCTCTCTCTTTCTGTACCATCAATCATTCGATATTTTGCTCGAAAGCTACCAGAAAGATGTATTCCTGCAAAAAGATCTAGCGCAAGCGTTTCTCTTAAGAGTGGAACAAAGTAGAGCATAAGATCAAGAGTTGGCCAAGCAAATGCACTGTCTTCTGACGAGTTATTATACATTCCAAACCCAACCCCCCAGTGAATCATTTTATTTGGAGGACGATGTTCAAATAAGAGGTGTCCTGCAAAACCTTTAATACTTTCGTCTCTAGCGTCAGAGTAATAATCTTTACCAACAGCGTAGCTGAAATTAAAGTAGTGTAGTTGAAATGCAAGATAGTTATTCTCTTTGATTTCGTTTCTATCTTCGTCAGTTTCGATTTTTTCACTCATTAAAACTTTGTGTTCAGTTAGTCTCGGAACTCTTTCTTCAGAGTATTCATCTTCTAATTCATCGTCCCTTTCAAACCAGTTTATCTTAAGATCGACGACTCGTACCCACGCAACTCGTCCCGATATGATGATCGGTAGGACTTTTCCGTTATTTCTAGCAACACTACCAACTTTAACGACGCTCCCTCTTTTAATCTGGCCGATAGGTGATTTAAGATTTTTGTCAGCATAGACAGTCGCACCGCCATTCATTACTCTTGCTGTTTGAGAAGCGTAAGTTGCAAGCGATATAATGAATGAGCATCCGATTGTGATTAGAAAAAATTTAAAAATGTTGGACATCTGTTTTATGCCTAATAATTATTGGCCTAAGTTATTGGCCAAATAGTTTATCTAGTTATAGTTTAAATCAGTTCTAAATTTTTGCAAATGCCAAGTAGGAAAAATGGGTGAGTATCTTGGATGAATTGAGTGAATCTTTGATTAATGAGCTAAAAGGTAATCTTTTTGAATATCTTTTGGGGTTAACAATTGCTAATCGTTTTGGAATTGTAGAGAGATATTTAGCGCAAATACCGAATAATTTTAGAACAAAACTGTCGGAGTATGAAACGATTCTGCGGAAATTAGATAACGATTTGATAGGGACGCTTCCTTTATTAGCAAGTAGTGCGAGTGATGCACTTGTTGTTGCGCTAAAGTTAGATAATATTAAGAATGTCGCAATCGTTGGCAAGTTATCAGGTAAGAAGAGAGAAGCAGATTTGATAATTGTTAGCGAAGGCGGAGCTATTCCACTTAGTGTCAAGTTGGTAAAGTTTGGTTCTTTTGTAAATACTAAAAGTGGTGGGATTATGAGTTTTATCTCTACCTATTTTGATAATATTGAAGTTGCCAGCAAACTCCAAAAATTTTTAAATGGTGAAATTGAAAGAGTTCATCAAGAGCTTGCAAGAAAGTTATATAGAGAAGCAGGGTTAAATTTTATAAATGGTTTTGATGAAAGTTGGGGGGAAAGCGGTTATTCGGAGCTTCCAGGGGAGTTGCCGGCCAATTTGAGAGAGATTGTGCTTGGTTACTATGGTGAGCTTGCACAGAGTTTGCATAATATTTTTATTCAACTTCATCAGTGCAATCCAAACAGCTTTGTTAAATCACTTTTGTCTCTTTTAGGATTTGGCCATAAAGATATTATTCAAATGATTTTGTTTCATTCTGGTGTGCAAATAAAAGAACGTTATCAGGTAAAAGATATTTTAATTAGTACAGCAGCAGAGTTGGAAAACTTGGAAATTTGTGATGTTAAAATTTTAGATTATAAACCTAGTGTTAGTTCTTTTGAAATTGTTGTTAAAAATAGAAGATTACAGATAAGGGTTAAACCGATGGATAAATTTACGACAAAAGCTGTTAAGATTAATTGTTCTGTCCGTAACGAAAGGCCCCACCTCTAATTTCTGATATCTTGTCTTGATGTTGTTCTTTTGCCTCGGCCTTCGTTGGTTGCTTCTCTGTTTTTGAGCTAGATTTCATGGCAAGTAAAGCTTCACCAATCGCTTTTCCAAGAAGTGGGGGAACTGCATTCCCGATCTGTTTCCATTGTGATCCAGATTTGCCCACGAACTCAAAATCAAGAGGAAAGCTTTGAAGCGTTGCCGCTTCCCTGGCCGTCAGGTATCTATTTTCTGTTGGATGAAAATAACTATTTTTATTTGTCATAATTGTTGGAGCAACTTTTTTTCTATCTAGTCGTTGATACCTCGTTTGGCGAAAACGATTTTCATCAAGCTCATCCCAATTAACTCCCATTTTTGTCTCTTCACAAAGATAGGCCTCCTCATCTTGTTTGTAGCGGATACCTTTTCCTTCCGGGATTCTTTTTATTCTAGCAAGATCTAGAGGTTTTGTTATTCGTGCAGATTTTAAGTCATGATTTTTGCATGAACTATTTGTTTTAAGTTCATTGAGGGCCTCTCCTACTGTAACAGCAGGAACACTCTTATCTTCAATTTTACAATTATGAGTTGGAAGTGGAAACTCAATCGTTTGATTAATCTTTGATCCTATAATTATTGTTCTCCTTCTTCTTTCCGGAACGCCATAGAGATCAGAAGACATTACTTGGAAGCCAAGTTCATACCCAAGTTGATTAAACTTAGTGATTATTTCATTGAGGGTTTTTTCATTTTTTTTAGCGAGGAGGCCCGTTACATTTTCTATAACAATAAACTCTGGAGAGGTCTCTTGAACTATTCTTACAAACTCTAGGAACAATGAGTTTCTTTTATCATTTGGATTTCCAACTCCGATAGTGGAAAATCCTTGGCAAGGAGGGCCACCGACAACGGCATTAATTTTTTTGTTTCCTGTTAACTCTTTTATTTTATCGATTGTAAGATTAGCGATATCGCCACAATGTCCTTTTGCATTTTTGTGATTTAATCTAAACGTTTCGATTGCATGTATGTTAGCGTCGACACCTAGTAGACAGTTCCAACCGGCCATCTCCATTCCACACGATAGTCCACCGGCCCCAGAAAATAGATCAATAAAATTGAAGTTTTTTTCTTGCGAAGTTTTTGTCATAAGTGCATCCTAAATTAATAAAAAGAATATTATTGTATTACTGGACGGAATGAGTCAAGCGCTATGCTGTTTTTTTTATCTCTTCTGGGAGATTTTTGAAGATTAATACCCCTTCATCGCTATTTTCTATTAATGAGTATTCGTTTGATTTTCTTAAAACAGATTGCTGAATTGTTTTAATTTTATACTCATTTGTCTGTTTGCTTAGTATTTTATTTATATACGGAGCAAAGAGCTGATTATTTGGAGAGTTAATAATTAGCATCGATGGTTTTTCAGCGATATGGTGCTTGATGGTGCTTTCTACTAGTCTAAATGATCCAGGGGAGAGATGTTTTTCCGGATCATCTAAAATTAAAATTGGGGCCTCTTTAATTATGACTTTAACAAAGAGCCCAAGCTTAGTGATCTCTTCTGGGATCTCTTCAACTTTCTTTTCAAGATAATCAGATATTAAATTAAAAATTCTGATAAGATGAATGTTACCAGTTTTT
Source organism: Bdellovibrio sp. (assembly GCA_020720455.1). Classification (GTDB taxonomy): domain Bacteria; phylum Bdellovibrionota; class Bacteriovoracia; order Bacteriovoracales; family Bacteriovoracaceae; genus DYOQ01. The sequence goes on along the minus strand of DYOQ01000002.1, from coordinate 3,687 downwards.
TGCAGATAGTTTTTTAGTTGGAACTCTTTTGAATGCGAGATGCAAAGAGATGTTGGAATTGATTCGAGTAAGATATTCTCTTTCAGCGTTAGCTCTTTAAGCAGTAGGCCTGACGGAGGAACGTAAGAGAATCTAATCGGCTTTGGAATTTTATAGTAGTTTAAAACCCTGATAATTTCAGATATGAAACAACTTTGCAAACTCTCATTGCTTTCAAAATAGATAACATCGCCCTGTTTTAGGGCCTGAGTACTTTTATCCATAGCGAATTTAACGGAAAAAATCTCAGGAAGGTTGAAGTATATTTTAGATTATTTTCACTCTGAAAGCGTACCAGTCTGGTCAGGTAATTAAAGTTTCTAAAAATTTTGTCAACTAAAAGTTGTCAACTAAAAGTTGGCAAAATATAAAAACATCAGATAAATTGTTTAACTCAGGTGTCTTGTGGAGTCTTGTGGAGTTTTTACTATGATTAGCAATAGAGCAGTTGTTCTTGAGAGTGAGTTTGAAAAATATTATCAAGGTGAATTAACGTTAAATCAGTTGTTGAAACGAGTTAGTAATACTACATGGGAAGTTGATTCAAATAATCTGTTTTATTTTTTATCTCTTTACCGTGCCTTTAAGTCCACGAATACTTCTAGTGCAATGTTAAAAATAGGCGAGGCCTCTGGAGAGTTAGATGTAACGAAAATATATCCAACAGCAATTGCTAGCAAAGAGTTGATGAACTGTTTTCCAATTACTGAGTATGAAGATTTGCTAAAAAAATACAGTAATGAAGATGCCGGCCGTGCAGTTTTGTGGGCAAAGAAGATGCAAGCAGGGAGTGGGAGTTCTGTTAAAAGAACAAAGTTTTTGAGCAGGATAAAACAGATCCCTGAGAGTGAAGTTGAAATTGGAGGAAAGGGGAGTGATCTTTATGTAAAGTTTGAAGATGAGTATTTATCAATAGCTGAGATGCAATTAGTACAAACTATTTTGTTAGCTAAGAAAAAAGTTTTTTCTCGGATTGTGTGGCACTCTATTTTCAGCAGTGAAACGGCAAAGGAGATCGAGGTGCTGTGGGATAAAAAATGTTATCTTGATAAGAGTCTAACTTATCGTGAGATATTTGAAAAATTTAGTGGCCTAGAACTTTATAAATCTACTGTTCAAAACTATGTCCCAACAATTGATGAAAATTTCAAGCTGAGTTTTGAACGAACCGCACCGGCCGGGCACGGCCTGTTTGGTGTAGATGCCCTGTTATCCGCCTTGTCTAATGATCTTCCCAAAGTTGGTAACGGTGAAGTTTTAATATCGTCTATTGGTAATGGAGAGGATTTGGGGAGTTTGCCTGACGGCGCAATTGTGAACTGGATGATGGATCAGCAGATTCCAATAGTGATGATGACAACGACGAAGACTGGGGTTGATTTAAAAGGTGGACAGCTGGCCCTTCATCCACTTGATCGTGGATTGGCAGTTATGACGATTGTTGAGAAGGCACAAGCTATCGCTGCTAATCAGAGCAAATATTTTGAAGAGCTAGGAATTACGGTTGGAAATAACCGTGCATATTTTAATACTAACGTTGTGTTGATAAATTACACCGCATTAGCACCGTTTTTAAAAAAGTTAGTAAGCGAAATTGGTGAGCAAGAGTTTCAAAAAATTATCACTCCAGATCTAATGAAAAATTATAAGAAACAGAGTATGGATGGAAAGGAACGAACATTCTGTCAGCTTGAAGGGGCACTGGGGTCTGTTATTTTAAATTTAGATAGATATTGGAGGCAAAAATATCAGACGATGCTAGTTCATGTTTTAAATATTGGAACAGAAAATAGAAGTTATTTTTTTGCTCCAGTAAAAAATGGATTTGATTTTTTTATGCTTTATAACTCTGATCGGTTTAAAGTTTCAGGACAGTTTAGACTTTCTAATCTTGGAAACTTGCTTCCTCCTATGGCCGTCTTACATGATTCAATTTATGAAGAGGTAGAAACTGTGTTAGCGCTTTTTAAAAATTGCCAAATCAAAAATCTTAGCGAGTTTGACGTTACAGGTAAGATCGATTTTTCTGAGATGGAGCTACGAAATCGAGTGATTGTAAAATCTAGTTATCCAGAAATTGTCTGCCTAAAATGTTTATTAAGTTCAAATATTTTAAACAATGTTACGCTTGTGATAAATGAAAAAAAAGAGATAACTATTTCTTAGTTTTTAATAGCGAGCAGTACAGACTCCGGTATCGTTTATAAAACAATTTCCAGTACACATCTGCTCTGAAAGTGTATTGCACATCGCTTTTTGTCCAAGCGGTGGATCAAAATCAAACTCGACGGTATCTACAGGTTTGTAATCAGCTACATCCATTTTTTGATAATCTCGCCCAAGTTCAGTGAAACAGATTGTGGTGTACTCTGCAAGATACCCATCGATGTATTTCCCACATCTCTCAATCTCTTCTTTGGTGTAGTTTTTGTTTGCGATTGATCTTAAACAATTTATTTTTTCTTCATCTTTTCCATTAATCAAATTACAGTTTCGAAGAGCAAATTGGTCAACAAAATCGACTGACTCAAGTTCGATTTTGCATTTTTCGGTGTCGGTTTTGGTTGTCATGTTTTGACAGAACTCTTTTTCTGTTATTGCCCAACTGTTTGTGGTGTAACCCATTGAGATAACGAAAAAAAACGTTAATGTAATCTTGTGTTGCATTGTGTCATTATACCATACTTTTTCTAATTTACCAGATCAAAATGGTCGCATTACTTTCTGTTGTTAAGATTTCGGTTTAAGTGTCGAACAGTAACTAATTGTATTTTAAAAGTTGAGGTGTGGCCCATGGGAAAAAAATGTGGTGATAAAGAAGATAATTCAAAGGATCTATGTGGAAGCTTTAGAAAAGATGGATTAACCCAAGCAGATTTTGACATTGAGACGTTAGGTGAGAACAGTTACCCGTCACCACTCAAATTTCCCTCATCTTTTTCGACGTTTTGTAAGCGAAGAGTTTTTTACGATAATCTTACTGGCCATAACGGAATCGTTAATCCGAGTGAAATTTTAAGTTTTGAGTTAGCGACGTCTCATCCAATGATCCATTTTGATAGCTCTAAAATTAATGTTGGAATTGTAACTTGTGGAGGTCTTTGTCCAGGCCTAAATGATGTAATTAGGTCGATCACATATAACTGTCTCGATGGTTATAAAGTTAAAACTGTGTATGGATTTAAAAATGGTTTCAGAGGATTGATTGAACCTTATTGCCATGAAGCGATGAATCTTACTGGAGATAAGGTCGATGATATTCATGAGCAAGGTGGAACCATTCTTGGATCTTCAAGAGGAAATCAAAGTATTGTTGACATGGTGGATACTCTTGTAAAATTTAATATCTCAGCTCTATTTGTAGTTGGAGGTGATGGTACTCAATCTGGAGCTCTTGCAATAGGAAAAGAGGTCAAGAGAAGAAAACTGGATATTTCAGTCATTGGAATTCCAAAGACGATTGATAACGATATTAATTTTGTATATACAACATTTGGTTTTGTTACAGCTGTAGAAGAGGCAAGAAAGGCGATCAATGCGGCCCATATTGAGGCGAAGGGAACATTTAATGGCATAGGTATTGTTAAGCTTATGGGAAGGCATGCAGGGTTTATTGCTGCTCATTCGACCCTAGCTTCTGGTAATGTT
>DYOQ01000081.1 GCA_020720455.1 Bdellovibrio sp. | reverse complement strand
ATGGGAAATGTCAGCTCTGTGGTTCAGCAAAAAACTTACAATATGATCATTTGAATCCTCATGCCAAAGGTGGAGGTAGCGAAGAATCAAATATTAGACTCCTGTGTTCTAATTGTAATTTACGGGCCGGAATTCTTGAATTTGGAACAAGGAAAATGAAACGTGAAAGTTGTACTAGAGCTAATAACAATGAACAAATTTCGTCCCGGACGAAGTAGAGAATAAATCATTGTGCAGACCTGTTGATTATCATGATAAAATTCGATACAATCGAACATTGTCATGATATATTCTGTGTATGTATGTAAGATTATTAAAATTAAGTAGAAATGTTGCTGATAAGTCGATTATGATCCTTGGCCCAAGGCAGACGGGAAAATCGACTCTTTTAAAACAACAATTTCCCTTGTCTGAATTTCCGCATGTTATTAGTTTACTAAAGAGTAGTGAGTTTTTGAGGTATCAGAGCGATCCGGGCCTATTACTAAGAGAGTTTGAAAATGTCCCCCCAACAATTATTATTTTAGATGAAATTCAAAAATTACCTATTCTTCTTGATGACATACACTACTTAATAGAAGAGAAAAAACATAGATTTATTTTAACAGGGAGTAGTGCTAGAAAGCTGAGAAAGGGAGGAGTTAATTTGTTAGGTGGAAGAGCAAGGATAATTAATTTTCATCCACTTGTGACAAAGGAAATTGGGTTAAATAAAGATTTTGATTTGGCCCGTGCGCTTAGATTTGGAATGCTACCTTCTGTTTGGAATGCTAAAAATCCTCAGGAGGAGCTCAAAGATTATGTCGGTACATATTTGAAAGAAGAAATTTTTGCTGAGAGTGTTGTGAGAAATCTTCAAAAGTTTTCTAGGTTATTAGAAGTAGCGGCACTGTGTAATGGCAAAATCATTAATTATACCAAAATAGGACAAGATGTAGGTATTTCTCCTTCGACAGTTATAGAGCATTTTAAAATATTGATAGATACTCTGATAGCGGTAGAGTTACCGTCATTAACAACTGGCCTAAAAAGAAAAAATATTCAAACTTCGAAGATGTATTTTTTTGATATGGGAGTTACTCGGACATTGCTCAAAAGAGACATCTTGCGTGAAGCAGATGCTGACTGGGGAGAGTTCTTTGAATCTTTTATATTTCAAGAATTATATGCGTATACATCATACAATAGATTGAATACTTTGCGGTATTGGCAGTCAAAATCGTTTTTTGAGGTAGATTTTATTTTAAATGATGAGATTGCTATCGAAGTAAAAGCGACAAAAAAAATTATTCAGAATGACTTAAAAGGATTGACGGCACTGCAAGATGAAAACAAGTGTAAAAAATATTATATAGTTTCTAGAGATGATAAGAGACAGTGGTTTGGAAATATTGAGGCGTTGCCTTGGTATGAATTTTTGGAAAAAATGTGGTCAAATGATCTCTAGAAGCGTATCCATAATCAAATAACCACTTGGTGTAAGGGTTGCAATTTCTCCAGTTATTTTTAACAATCCTTTTTTTTCCCAGATTTTTATTCTTGAACGGACTTGTTCTTCTGTAGAGTTAATGTTTATTCCTTGATCGGTTCTAAGTGATAAGTATAATTTCTCAAGAGAAAGTTCTTCTGGGCCAAGCTCTTCCACGGACCAACTATCTCCTTTGTTGTTCCATTTATATCGGATCGCGCTTACATCACTAATGTTAAAATATCCAGTAGCAGAAGGGCCAATGGCCGCCACATTTTTGCTCTGCCAATATTTTAAATTGTGTTTTGACTTAAAACCGTTAAGGGCAAAGTTAGAGACTTCGTAGTGATCAAATCCATTAGCTCTTAAATGTTCAGAAACTTTTAAATATTCTTTAGCAATTAATTCGTCAGCTGGAATTTTGTCTTTAAGAACATATCCTTTTTTTGGTGTTAAAATATAGACACTAAAATGTTTTGGGGAAAATTTAAGAAGTTCATCTATCTCGTTAAGTATATTTCTATGATGTTTTTCTGATTCTGGAAGTCCAAGTATCAAGTCCAAAGAATAATTTTCTTTAGAGAGGAGTTTTAAACATTCAAGTGTTTCTTGATGAGTATGATCTCTTCCAAGAATTTCTAGAAATTTTGAGTTTGTTGATTGGACGCCTACTGAAAACCTATTTACTCCGATGCTTTTCCATAAGTTCAGGTCAATGCTGGAAAATTTTTTAGGATTAATCTCTAATGTAAACTCACAGCTTGAAGGTAATAAATTTTTTAGGCCTAGCTGTTCACATAGAAAGCTTACGCCACGTTTTCCCCAAAGAGACGGTGTCCCACCACCTATGTATAGAGTATGTAGAGAATCTAAGTTTAACGTCTTATTATACTGCGCTAGAAACTTTAGGTGTTTGTCGTATGATCGGAGGAGGGTATTTTCAAACGTGTCAAGTAGGGTAAGAGATTTTGATTTATGACAAAAAAAATCGCAATAGTTACAACCAGTGTTGCAAAAAGGGAAATGTAGATAGAGTGAGTCGATTGAATTAATCATCTTATTTTCTTTTAGCGTATATCTATTAAAAAAGGTACAATTAAGTATCTTTAAAATATCTTGAAAATTGGCATTGAAGCGCTTAGAGGTGTTATGGAATACGTTGAAACAGTCTTAAAAAATAGTATGAAAGTTCTTTTTGTTAATACCCCAGGTAGTACATCTGGTTCTGTGCAGATGTGGTTTCGGGCCGGCAGCGCATTGGAAAATCAGAGTAATCAAGGAATTGCCCACTTCCTTGAGCATATGTTTTTTAAGGGAACGAAAAAAAGACCTGGGGCCAAGATGACTATGGAGATTGAGTCTTTCGGTGGTGAGGTTAATGCATTTACTTCTTTTGATTACACCTGCTACTACATAAATTTTCCGGCAAACAAGCTGGAAAATAGTGTAGATATTCTTCTTGATATGGTGACTGATCCGATGTTTAAAAATGAAGATATTGTTCCAGAAAGAGGAGTCGTTTATGAGGAGTATCTGCGAGGCCTAGATAATCCTGATCGCTTTGCTTTCGGAGAGCTGCAGCACCAATGTTTCCCTGCGGGGTATAAGCATTTAATTATTGGCCGTGAGAGTACAATAAAAAATTTTTCAAAAGAACAACTGATTGAGTTCAGGAATAGTAACTACAATAGTTCTAATGCTCTTTTAATTGTTGCTGGGGATTTAAAAAAGAAAGATCGTATTGTTAATATAATCGAAAAATATAAGTTACCAAATGGGCCCAAGTCACTGTTTCCAAAATTTAACTTAAAGAAAAATGGAACGATTAAGTCTCATAAGAAAGATGTGACACTTACAACTATTACTATTGCTATTAATGCTACACCATTTGATCATAAAGAGACACCAGCAAGAGACCTTGCGATGTATATACTCTCTCTTGGTCAAACATCAAGACTATATAAAGATTTGGTTTTAGATGATTCGAAGGCAAACTCTGTTTCGTCCTCAACGATGTATTTAAATAGTGGGGCGACTCATTTTCTTAAAGTTAATTGTCCACACAAAAATATTCAATCAGTGTTAGTAACTCTGAAAAATACGCTTTTGAAAGCTATCAAAGAAGGGTTTACTAATGAAGAGGTAGAGCGGATTAAGAATCAATATATTGCTAGTAAAATATATGAACAAGAGACAGTTGAGCAGTTCGCTCTAAATTTAGGTAGCAGCTTTGCTCAAAATGGTGATGTTGAGAGTGAGAACAAATTAATTGAGAGAGTTAAACAGGTTTCTACAGCGACCGTTAACTCTGCTCTTGTTAAAATTTTTACGTCAGAGTTTCACATTAATGCACAGTTGCCTAAAGGTAAGTCTTTAGAAAAAACTAATAAACAGTTAAAAACGTTCAGTGATGATTTTCACCGATTGATAAGAGCTCTTTTAAATGACAAAGAGAGTGGCGTGAAAGCAATAACATCAAAGTATGATGAAAATTTAAAATTGGTTCATTTGAAAAAAGGAGTTAAACTTTTATATCGAAAAAATAGTATGACTCCGACATTCGTATTGCAAGCACATATTAAAGGTGGGCTCGCTTTTGAGACGCAAAAAAATAATGGTATATACTCGTTATTAGCTAGCACCATAGGAAAAGGGTATGGTGACGTTAGTTACGATGATCTACGAGTTTCATTAGAAAATAGTTCAGCATCGTTGTCAGGTTTTTCTGGAAAAAATGCTTATGGTATATCAATGCATGGCCAGACAAAAGATGTAACGACTCTTACTAAACATTTTTTCGGGACTTTACTTGCGCCAACATTTCCACAAAAACTTTTTGATCACGATAAAGAGATCACTCTTAGGATTATTGAGAGTTCAAAGAAAGATCCGGCCAAGCTATGTTTTAATGAGTTTACAAAAACAATTTTTCAAAAACATCCTTACTCAATGAGCACATTAGGCGAAGAGTCAACCGTTCAAACGATTAGAAGGGACGATTTAGAAAGTTTGCATAGGAAGAATATTGCTGAAAAAGATATTCTTCTTACTTGTTGTGGAGATCTAGACCTAGAAGATATTATTTCAATCTTCGAACCTTACTTGTTGGACATTCCTGAAAAGAAGAACATTTTGTTAGCGAAAAATAAAAAGTTAACTTTTGATAAAGCAGTTCGACAGGATATTAAACTCGACAGAGAGCAGACACACCTCTTTACAGGATTTATTATTCCTGGACTAGACGAAGCAAAAAATATTTCACTTAAAATGTTGACCACATATCTGTCTGGGCAATCATCAGAGCTTTTTACTCTACTTCGGGACGAGTTAGGACTTTGCTATGCGGTTCAACCTGTATTTTTTAATGCCCTTGAGGCCGGCCATTGGGGTATTTATATGGCAACGGGAACGACTCAAGTTGATACATCACTGGCCGAGATTAAAAAACTTATGGAGAAATATCAGACTAAAGGGATTTCAAAAAAAGAGTTTTCTCGAATAAAGGTTATGATGTCGGGGCAAAATTCAGTTAATATTCAAACCAATGATGATTACGCTGGAATCTACTCTGTTCCAGAACTGCACGGTTTTGGTATGGATTTTCACCACGAGACCCAATCAAAAATCGAAGAGCTTGTCTATGATGATTTTCAAAAAGATATCGAAGAGTTTTTATCAAGCAAGTGGACTACAGTTACCGTCGGAAGATGATTTAAAACAGGTAAAAAAATCCACAGGTTTTATAAGTTTCAAACGATAATTATACTTAGATACAATAACAATAACAATAACAATAACAATATGTTTAATATTTTTAAAAGGGGTTAGTATGAAATTTAAATTGCTAGTTATTATTTTTTTAATTGCGTTTTCGTTTAGCGCACTTTCTGGTGTGAATGTTGGAATTCTTGCGAAAAGAGGCGGGGTCCAGTGTATGCAGCAGTGGGGTGATCTTGGAAAATATTTAACAACACAAATTGGCACGGATGTTAGAATAGTTCCATTAGCGTTCGTTGAAGTTGATTCAGCTATATCTACTAAGAAAATTGATTTTTTACTAACGAACTCATCGATGTTTGCAAATATGAATACGAAGTATGGCCTTTCTCCTGTTGCGACGATGATTAACACTGCAAACGGCAAAGCAGTTAAAGAGTTTGGCGGTGTCATTATTTCTAAAGCTGGAAGTAGTATAAAAACAATTAGCGATATTAAAAGCAAAAGTTTTATGTGTGTTAAGAAATCGTCCTTTGGTGGCTGTCAGATGGCATGGAGAGAGATGCTTGCAAAAGGAGTTGATATAGAAAAAGATGTGAAATTTTCAGAGGGCCAAAAACATGACAATGTTGCTCTTGCAGTTAAGGCCGGAACTGTAGATGCTGGCACGGTTAGAACAGATACTCTTGAAAGAATGCAAGATGAAGGTACTATTAAAATTTCTGAGTTTACAATTATCAATGAGCAAAAAGATAGCTTTCCATTCGTGAGAAGTACAAAGTTATATCCAGAGTGGCCAATTGCAGCTCTTGGACATGCTGACAAAGAGATCGTTAAAAAAATCACCGCAGCACTTTTGGCCCTTAAAAAAGACGATCCGGCCGCCAAAAATGCACAGATAGTTGGTTGGAGTGCTCCTCTGGATTATGCACCAGTGAATGATTTATTAAAGGAAATTAAGTATAACATTAGTGAGTGATGGTTTAGATGGTTACTAATGTTTTAAATGATTTGTTTTTGTAGGTGGTTACTATGAATTTGAAAATGAAATTAACTGTTCCAGCATTAGTAACAGGTATTGTAGCGCTAGCTGTTTCGTATGGCGTTCTAACGTATTCAATTGATAATTTGACAAGAATTCAGTTTGAAGAAGTAGTTGAGGGAGCGTTGAAGAATATTGAGAGAAAAGTTGATGTTGTATTGGCAACAAACCTCCTCAGTGCTTCCGCTCTTGCTAATCACTCTAAAATTGAAGATCTTTATATTACGAAATCGGTTCTACAAATAAAAGAGTTCTACGAAACAGAAAAGGCAAATTTTAAGAGAGATACTGGAACCTCAGATTTTGATATTCATTTTCATCTACCACCTGCGATTAGCCTTTTTAGAAGTGGTAGTGAAAAGAGAGGGGATGACCTTTCTAGTTTTAGGCATGATATTTTGCTTGTTCATAAAACTAAAATTGGCACGAGGGGAATGTCGATGGGCGTTCAGGGTTTTATGGCCAGAGGAATCTCCCCCATTATTCGTTTTGGAGAGTATGTTGGATCCGTAGAAAAGATATCATCAGTCGATGATATGATTGCTCCAATTCTTAAAGCAATTCATGCAGATTTTGATATGTATGCTACTGAAGAAAGCGTTAAATTTTTTGGCGATCAAACAAAAGTAAAACAATCACCACTTTCAGATTATAAATTTTTGGCCAGCTCTCCTGTAAGCGAAATGGTACTTGGAACAGTAACACAGAAGGAACTTGAGGCCGCTAAAGCTAAACGTATAGTATTAGATCGTGGTGATTACGTCATAGGATTAATTTCATTTAAAGATTACGCTGGAGAAGAGTTAGGTATTGGGGCAGTTACCATCAATAAGACTATTCAGCCAATGTATAAGGAGCTCGTATCTCTCAAAAGAGTAATTCTTATTGTGATGATAATGATTATATTAGTTCTTGTTGGGATTGCTTTTGTTACAGCAACTGCGTTTGGAGTAAATATCAAAAAGATAATGGAGTTTGTTGCAAGAATGGGGCAAAAACAACAGCTGGTTATTTCTACTAAGGATGAGTTTAAAACTTTGGCCGATCGGTTGAATGTTACCAACTCTGGGCTTATTGCTGCTAACGAAAAATCTGAAAAGGTTATTGGGAATTTGCAGAATTTGCCATCTCCAGTAATGGAGATTGACCGAGAATTTAATGTGAAATTTCTAAACAAGACTGCCCTAAATTTCCTTGGCATGAGAGAGGATGAGATCAAGGGTAAAAAATGTTACGACTTGTTTAAGACAGGACATTGTCAGACAGATAAATGTGCGTGTGCAATTGCGATGAATAGCAAAAAGACGGAGATTGCGCATACAACCTCTGCAATTGAGAATACACCTATTACATATTCTGGTACGCCAGTATTTAATGATGGTGTAGTTGTTGGTGCGATTGAGGTTGTCGATCAACAACACCACCTCAAAACCGCTACTGAAAAACTGTATGGTTCAACAGAAGATCTAACAAAGATAATAACATTACTTCAGAAGGCGACAAGCTCATTAACGGGAACGTCGGCAAACTTAACAGGAGTTTCAGGTAAGAATGCAGCTGCAGTCGAAGAGATGAGTGCAAGTATTAGTCAAGTAACCGAGCGAACAGAGAAAGCAAACACCGAAGCCTCTTCTGTCTCTGCTGCGGCAGAAGAGATGAAAGTTAGTATGGATAGTGTTACCACAGCAATAACACAACTTGCCGACTCATTTAAAGATATTGAAGTCTCTACCAAAGAGGCCACAAATGTGTCAGAAAAAGCGGAGGCCCAAAGTAGTAATATCCAAAAGACAATGACTACATTAGTTGCTGCATCTGAAGATATTTCTACCTTCGTTCAGGCGATAACAGGAATTGCGGGACAGACAAACTTGCTAGCACTTAACGCTACTATTGAAGCAGCTAGGGCCGGTGATGCGGGAAAAGGTTTTGCCGTCGTTGCGAACGAGGTTAAGGAGCTTTCTAAGCAGACGACAAATACTGCTGGCGATGTCGAGGGAAAAATTCAAAATATGATGAGTGTTTCTAATGAATCAGCAGGCGCGATTAAAGGAATAAGTGAAATACTTACTACCATCAAAGCAAAGAATACTTCAGTTTCTGCAACAGTAGAGGAGCAGGCAGCAATTACTAAAGAGATAAATGCCACTGTTCACGATGCTAGTTCAGCAGTAGGTGAAGTCGCAAAAAGTATTCTGAGTATTAGCGAAAATATTTCTGATGTTGCTAGATCTGTTTCCGAACTTCGTTCAGGGACAAATGAACTTGCCAAAGGTGCCTCAGTTGTTGAAGATAGCGTTTCTAAACTAAACTCAAACACAAAAGAGATTAATGATTTAAATGCTGGTCTAGAAAAACTTAAGAATGGTTTTGTCGAATTGGTAAATACATTTCCAAAATTTGATTAAGAACTGGCCCACAACAATGGTTGAACACTTCCTGACATAAATTATCAAGA
>DYOQ01000080.1:4358-9168 GCA_020720455.1 Bdellovibrio sp. | reverse complement strand
ACCATAGGAGTGAAGATCACTAAAATATCCAGCTTTATTTATTAGTGTTTGATAATCACCATCTTCAACAATCTTCCCATCTTTGAACACAAGAATTCTGTCAACATGATCTAGTGTAGCAAGTCGATGAGCAATGATTAAACAAGTTCTTCCTCTCATGATGAGATCTATCGCATTGTGAATGATTTTTTCAAAATGAGGGTCGATATTGGCCGTTGCTTCATCAAGAATTAAAATCGATGGATCGGTCAACAAGATCCTCGTTAATGATATTAATTGTCGCTCTCCAGAACTTAAATTATTTCCATAATCTAAAACTCGAGAACTTAATTTCATATGCCTATCGTTCATTACTAAGCTAAGCCCAGTTTTCTCACACGCTACAATGATTTCATCATCGGCAAATAGTTGGCCACATGACAAGTTATCTCTTAGTGTACCCTTGAAAATAACAACATCTTGAGAAACAAACCCAATTTTACTTCTTAAAAAATCACGGTTAATTTCTCGAATATCGATTCCATCGATAAGAACTCGCCCTTTTTGAAAATCGTACAAACGTGAAATAAGCGACACTGTCGAACTCTTCCCACTTCCAGTTTTTCCAACAAAACCAACTTTTTCACCACTTTTAATATTAAAGGTTACACCATTTAAAACTGGAGTGTTCTCCTTGTACTGCATTTCAACATTTTCGAACAAAACATCGCCTTTTACTTCACGATCAAAAATTTTGTTAGCAACGCCAAAAGCAGTATCTTCGTCTATAGCATTTAAAAAGGTTGCTACTCTTTCTGCTGATGTAAAAGCTTGCTGAATAATGTGCATTTCCCTCGTAAGTGCCATAATAGGGTAACTAAATCTTTCACCGTATCTAAAAAAAGCAACCAAGATTCCTATCTCCATCCTTCCCGTAAATGCAAAATAACCACCAACAGTCATAACAAGGACCAGTGGAAGATCGCACAGAAAACTTGTCGCAGGCCGAATAATTGCAAAGAAAAAATTCCCTCTATACGTAGTTGATAAATGATCATTCAACACTTCGTCATATTTATCTTTTGCCCATTTTTCAACACCGAAACTTCTAATAACATCTAACCCGTTAATATATTCTGAAAGTCTCGCATTACATGCACTAGCTCTCTTTGAAATCTCTCTATTGAACGACCTTATTCTACTTTTAAAACCAAAGATTGACACAACAGCTGGTAATATCCCTATCGCTACAATTAAACCTAGAACAAAATCAGTCTTAAGCATTGCGATTACAACTACAACAAAAGTACCAGTGGCACTAATCATCTTACTAAGGACCGAAGTAAAAAAATCCTCAATCCCTTCAACGTCATGAGTGATTCTAGTTACAATTCTTCCTTGAGGTTGTTTGTCATAGTAACTAATAGGCAATCTATTAATGTGCGCAAATATTTTTTTCCTAATTTCTAAAATCACAAGCAAAGCAATCTCTGCTATAATTTTTTTTCCAACCCACAACAAATAAAGAACTAATATTTCTGCCAAGACAACGAATAGTGCGTAGGCGGAAGCTTGATTCCAATCTTTTTTAATCATCAACTCAACTACGGTTCCAGTCATTCTGGCACCATAGGTTCCAACCGATACACCAAAAAAGATTAAAGAAAGTGCCCAGACAAAACGGAGTCTAAATCGTTTTGCGTATCTTAAAAGTTCAAAAAAAGATTTTACGTCTTGAATCTTCCCATGAACATTATCCTCTTCAATATAGTTTTCAAACTTTTGGCTCATCTTTGCATTTCCACAATATTGTCACAATACCGAAGGGTAGACCTTCTGTGCGCAACCCATACAACAGTTCTCCCCTCTAAAAACTTATTCAAATTATCTAAAATCTTTCGTTCGGTAACAGTATCCACTGCACTCAAGCAGTCATCCATTATCAAAAGTTTTGGATTAGTAGCAAACGCTCTAGCAAGAGTTAGTCGTTGTTTTTGACCTCCTGAAAGATTGATCCCCCACTCTCCAAGCATCGTGTTCAGGCCATCAGTAAACGCTTGAACCTCATCCTTTAGACCAGCTAGTTCTAAAAAATACCAGACTTGAACGTCACTATAGTTGCCATTACCAAGAACCACATTATTTTTTACCGTATCACTAAAAAGAAAACTTTTTTGAGACACCACTGAAATATGATTTCTTAGAAATTCGTGGCCATAACTCTTAATATCTTTACCATGCAGCTTCACTGTCCCAGAATAGTTTTGAGTTAATCCAGAAAGAATATTTGTTAGCGTAGTTTTACCACTTCCGATCGGTCCAACAATTCCAAGTCTCTCGCCCTTTTTTAGATTAAAAGAAAAATTATCAAGCGTATTAATGCCACCGCCATAAGAGTGCGTTAACCCACTCACCTCATAGGTATACGTTGTATCTTTATCAACAAGTTGCTCTTTATTTTCAATAAGAGAACTATCTTGTTTCTCGTTATAAACATCAGCAAGCCTTTGCAGTGACGTCACTGCCTTTTGAATGTCCGATATGACAAACCCTAGTTCAATTAGCGGATCTTGCATTAGAAAAATTAACCCTTGCATCGCCACAAACTCACCAATTGTAAGTGAATCTGTTTGAACAAAATAAATTCCCATCGCAAATAAGACCGCATACAAGATAGTCACGAAAATTCCAAAAACTGGGAAAAATCTTAATGATGTTAGAACAGCTCTAAAGCGTTTAACTCTGTACGCTTCTGCTGAATCGGTAAGTTTTCGCTCCCAAAAATTTCCAGTGCTAGTCAGACGCTGAAGCCTGATTGTAGCAATTGCCCTTGAAGCTTCATCGTTAAACTTTGACAATAAAGCTTGGGCCCAGGAATGACGAACCCCTTCTGCTCGAGCTAAGCGACTAACGACAAGTGGTAAAAAAAAAGTTATCGACAAAACACCAAACGTCATGGGAATACTAATTAGCAACATTGAAATAACTGTAAATGCTCCAAGAAAAACAACATCAAACGCAGCGACTAACGTAAACCCAAAAAGATAGCTAGAAGTTTTAGCATCGCTTGTAGAAGCATTCATCAACACACCTACAGTGAATTTTTCATCTAAGCGACTTCTATAAAAGAATCTGGCCTTATCCCAAACAATCCCTCTTAGCCATCTATTACTCAAATGAGTGAGTCTAGCAAGCGTTACCCTCCATCCAAAACGACCAATAGTTAAAAGCAAATTAACAACAACATAACTAATAACCAAAACTAAGAAAGAATTTTTTTGCCCATACCCAAAGATAGAAATAGTATCATTTTTTAAAACATCGACGGACTTACCAATAATTTGCGGTAACGACACCTGCATTGTTGCTGTTGTTAGCATCGAGATTACGCCAAAAAAATAAAGGGCCTTATTATTCGCAACAAAGCTAAGAATCATTTTTTTAGGCGACCAAAAATCCATATTTTTAGGAATGCCTCTAACTTCCTTGATATTAAGATAAGAAAACATCTAATCTCCAAAATTACAAAAACACTTCTTAGTACTTTAACCTATATATCCTTATACTGCCAAGATTAGTTGTTTTGTATCTGAGATTCAAGAATATGAGGAGTAGCTACTCTAACCCTTTTTGTCTAAAGTACCGAAGTAAAGAGTTACCAATATCAACGACAAGATCTTTACCTTCCATATCAAGATTTAGAAAATCAGTTAAGAACGCTTTTTGACGAGGGCTTAAGTTTTCTAATTTTTCTTTTACACTTAGCTCAGGAGTTTTATTTTTACTAGCTATCTCATCCGCAAGTTTTTCAATTGCTGGTGGAGTAAGGGAATCACTAGAATGTTTATCATCTTTCTTATCATCTCTCTTGTCACCCTTATAAAACTTAACCAACCTAACAAATTTATCGCTATAACTCTCATCCACAAAATCAATTATCTCATGTAACGGTATCTCAAGCTTTGCCACAATCTGGGCCACTAGCTGCGGATTAACCTCAGTTGTTTTTTGATTTATAAAACGACTCATTGTTGAGACACCAACTTCAGTGAGTTCAGCAAGATCCTTTTGAGAAATATTCCCATTAATCTGCATATACTTGCGAATCACTCCCAAAAACAGATCAATGTAGTCACGATTAAATTCTGCCACAAAACCTCTTGATTTCATTATCGGAATGAAATTTTTTTTCTTTATGAAATTTTATTGCTTGACACAATCAGTCAAATATTGTATTCTTGGAGCTGTAAACGGGGCCAGGAGGGGCAAATGAACTTATTAAAATTTAACTCAACTTCGCTACCAATACAACACAGACTAGTAGATCCAAACAACTACGAAGTTATTGAAAATAAAGAGATTTTATCTATTACCGTTAAGAATACAACTATTGCTGGTGCCCTTCTCTCTTTTGCAGTTTTTCATGAAGTTAGGTTTGAAAATTGCGTATTTTTTGGCCCTAGAATCGAAAACTGCCAATTTTCAGAGTGCAAGTTTATTGATTGCACATTTCAATTTAGCGAGTGTGTGAGTTGCAAATTTGATGCAAACCAATTTCTAGATTGCAGCTGGCACTCATCAACATCAAGAAATTGTGTTTATATGGAGTGTTTCATAGACGAAAAAACAGTGTTTTACATAACTAAATCTCTTGGCGTTTCACGCTGCAACCAAAAACAAAAACTAGTTGCCTGACCTTTCAACGCCGGTCCGAGGAAGAACAGTTTATCGTTAAACTGTTCAAGGACTCGGACGACTACTTCAATACCAACTTTATAATGGAATGCTTGCTTGAAGTTCTATAACCATCCTACACTCAACCTCACCGTCT
>DYOQ01000080.1:0-4258 GCA_020720455.1 Bdellovibrio sp. | reverse complement strand
TAATGGAATGCTTGCTTGAAGTTCTATAACCATCCTACACTCAACCTCACCGTCTACTCTTTTTACCCTACTACCTATTTCAATTCTTCTTAATTTGACATATATACAGTTCAAATGAGCAAAAGTTTTACCTCACAAGTTGAATACCTATCAGGAAAAGGTGATGGCGTCGTCGTCTGCGAAGATGGCCACACATACTTTGTCCCCGGTAGCTGGCCAGGCGATGTTATCGTCTTTCGAGTTGACCAAACCCCTAATGAAAATGAAAAATTTGGGTATGCATCTCTTGAAGAGATCATTACACCATCTCCAGAAAGAGTAATACCTAAGTGCAAATATCAAGGCCACGAAGTTGGAAAATGTGGTGGATGCCCATGGATGATTGGCAACTACTCTTCACAACTTAAACATAAAGAGTATCGAGTAAAATATTTATTAGAAAAAAGCCAACTTGTAACAGGCGCGACCAGCTTAGATCAAATTGTTCCTTCTCCAAAAAAGTATGGATATCGTAACAGGTGCCAGATAAAATGTGATGGTGAAATTGTTGGGTTTGTCTCCGCAAAATCAAATAAGATCGTTCAAATTGATGAGTGCATTGTTTTAAATGAGAAGACAAGTAATCTTCTGATGAATGCTACGGCCAAAGCATGGCAAGCTAAAACTACTCATGCAGTTAACTACATTGACCTAGATGAAACTATGAATGATTCAGAGATTTTTTTAAATAAAAAAAGAGCTTTTGCTCAAGGTAATAACGATCAAAATGAGTTTATGAAAACTTGGATAAAAAATGCTTTATCAAAAATAGAGAATAAAACATCAATCCTCGAACTGTTTGCCGGCTCTGGCAACTTTACAGAAGTGATCAGTAAATGCTCTTTTGAAACTATTTTTGCCGCAGAAGCAAATGGCCCAGGTATCAAAAAACTTATTCAAAAAAATATTCCAAAGGTTAAACCAATTGCAATGGATTTATACAGAAAAACTAACTTTAACAACCTGCCACCAAAAGCTTTTGAAGTCTCTACTCTTCTTGTTGATCCACCTAGGGATGGACTCGGGGCCAGTAAAAATATTATTCCATTACTTTCAAAACTAAATACTATTGTATATATCTCATGCAATCCTGAAACATTCGTTAAAGATTTACGTTTTATTAAAACGCAAGGATTCACTCTCAAATACATCGCTCCAATAGATATGTTCCCACATACTCACCATGTTGAACTACTATCTATTCTGACTAACGTACAAATATCGCCTAATAACTGCTTGGCCCGACAGGAGATACAAAGATGAGTAAAAGGAACAAATCAAAAAACTATGCAAAAAAAATGAAGTATGAAATAGACATTTAAAAAAATGGCAGGTGAGGATGGAAAATATCAGCAACTTATGCGTGAGGTGCTAATCGATGCAGCAAAAAAGAAAGCCTCTTAACTAGTGATGGCCAGAGAAGCATTTTTTGAATTTAGCAACATCACTCACTTCTTCAGGAGCATCAGCATCTTCTAACAACTTTCTTATTCTATCTTCTTTTCCAATAGTTGTAGCAAATGCCAATAGTTCAAAACGATCTTTGAAAAAGAAACCATTATCCATTTTTTTTGCAAGCTGAGAGATTGCTGGTGAATTAATACCAAATATTTCAATTAAGTTTATATGATAAGCTCGATTGATATTCATCTTCGTCGTCTTTGGTGTCAAAGACCCGCTTGTTGAACTTTGATACTTCACAAGCACTTCAGGAGCTGCTCCCATTAACTCAATGGCAGAATCAAGTTGTTCTAATTGAGCAAGCTCCACTAAATAATCAACGATTGCCTCCCGATTTTTTTTTAGATCACTCGGAGTTTTGACATCAAATAACTGTTTTAATTTTTTATCATTAGTAAATTTAGCATGGGTCAACTTTAAAATATTATATGTTATTCCCATTTTTACATCATTTGATAGCCGAGGGCCTTCATTAAGCAAATAGTGTAACCACTCTTGAACATTTATCGCTTGTGACTCTTTCAGCGATAAAACCAACTCTCTAAATCCAATCATTAACAACCGTTTCATTTTTTGTTTTCTTTCTTCTGCTACTACTCTTCCATTTTCGCTATTAAAAACAGTCCATAATTCTGAATCACTATTTATATGATTGGCCAGAAGCTCTTTTGCTTCACTGACACCGCCACTCTTTACAACTGGCCAACCCTCTCTATAATCTTCAGGAACAAGTGCTCCAGAATAAACGAGGTTATAAATTAGCGATCCAACAAACCCCTCTTTTGCCTCTAATCTAGCAGGTGAATCAGCAACACAATTATCCATTAAATCAATACTAGAGAGCTCACCACTGCCACCATAAAACCTATCGGTAAAATCACTAACCAATGTTTCTAAATTTTCCGGAGTTACGTTTTTATTTGCTAGCAACAACTCCTGAATTTTGGCCATGATCCTCGCTTTTCCAACAGGAGTATTCTCCGCATCTGTTGCAGTCGTCTTCCTAAGAAGACACTTACTAAAATCATATAAATTATAAACGTAACTATTATTTCTAATGTGGTTTTGTCTGTTTTTTAAAAACACTAAATTTTTCTGAATCTCTTTACTAAACCGTCCAAAAAAGTTCTCTCTTTCCTTCGCACTCATTTGAAGATTTTTAGAAATATAAGTTCCAAATAACGCTTCTGTAGATTCTGCAAGCCCCTCTATGAACGCCAATGTTTTATTAGATACAATCATTGCATCGTGACCAGTATCCGTCTCATTACTCAAACTGTTTATTCTATCTCTAATCTCTTTACTTAATAGTTCATTATGCCACACATGGGTAAACTCATGATAGATAACATCCTCTAATAGATTTTGATCTGACTTTATAACGTCTTCTATTTTCAACAAATCACCAAGATCAAAAAGAAACATTAATCCTGTCATCGGCAATGAGCGTGGTGATATCTCAACATAAAAATTTTTATCGATATTTGAACTAAAATCGCGCACAGGCATAACACCTTTAAACATATTTCGCTGCCAAAAATTCTCATCAACAACTGCTGCTGGCCCAAATCCCATTGAAGATAATACAACGTTCTCTTGCCTATAAGTCAAAAATGGAAGGTACGGATTAATCCGATACGGATGATTTATATTTAGTTGCCTAGCATAGGTGACCATTTTCAGAGCACCAGTCATACTGTTCTTTTCTAAAAAAGAAACCAATTCACGCTCATTCTCGTTATACTCACTAACTTCTAATAGCGAATACTCAATTTTGCTACTTGTAAAAATGTTAATATGAGATTTAGCAGGAATTGGTTTAATTGCTGGAATCTCTTCAAATGATTTATATACTGGAACCTCTAAAGAACTATTTAGCATGGCCTGAAGTTCAGCAGGTATTTTATCACCCCCATCACACGAGATTAATCCCCAAAACAATATCACCCCAATCATCAAATTTGAAAATTTCATTAATATGCCTCCCAATTTCTATTAATAATCGTTGCCATTATTACGATAAGTCATTCAGGAGATAGATAATGGCCAAGATTATCAACACCACAATTATACTACTATTAATCTGCCAATTACTAACAGGCTGTTTTGTCCAAGTTAAAAACGGGAGAATGAGAGTAGAAGGGCCAACTGATAGTACTGGTAGTACCGATGATAATGGTGGTGACGATGAGGATAACTGGGAGAGCGGTAAAATTATCCTACCAAAAACATTTAGTATTCAATGTACCTCGACTGCATATAACCCAAGATGCGACACCGAAGCTTCAATGTGTACTGATGGTGATGCTTCAACTAACAGAGTACTAACGGCCGCTGGTGCAACTGTTTTAATTAAGTGGAAGATTGGTAAATGCACAGATAAAAGTAGCACAACAGTCGCCTATGCTTCTGCTGGGCCAGTTACAGCTTCAGGGTACGTAATTGGTATTACATCTGAAGCTAACGTTACATATCTTTCGCTATATGGAAACAAGTTACCTCACGGTGATTATTGTCAATACATTTTACTCGACAATGATAACGACGGAATACCTGACCACTCTCCAGCTGAACCAATCTATGTTGTCGACAAATCTTATACGGCCCCAGACGCTGAAACTGAATCAGCTATCTGTACTGCAGATCCGAGTGATAGCTCTTGGAAAGATGTTACTTTAGAAGCTGTCTCTATCTGGCGTGATTAATTCAAACAAAAAAACGGGCGGATCACTCTCATGATCCACCCGCGCTTTTTAAA
>DYOQ01000079.1 GCA_020720455.1 Bdellovibrio sp. | reverse complement strand
GCAACCAATATTGGCCACAGCTACTGACGGCATAGCTTCCGATGGCCAAACATACCAAACTTATTTACTAAAGTATTTTCCTAAGCTTCCGATAAGTTTGCTATGGCAAGTAATGCGCAAAAAAACAAACAAGATGAGATAAACAAACGTAAAGTTAGTGTTGCTGAATATTCTAAGAGGTTTGTCCCTCTTAAAAAGGCCCAGAGCTATAACAAGAAGGGTGATATCCCAAGGGCAGTTGAACAACACCTAACCTATCTTCGTATTCTTGCGAACTACTACAACGTTGATCCTGAAGATATTGGCCCTAAACTTTTTCCTGGAGAAAAAGATAAAGCTGAGCTAATGGCGATAGGACAAGTCTATTGGGATCTTGCAAAGGCTTATGACAGAAATCCCAAACTTAAAGCAAAAGCATTAAAACATCTCTCGCAATTTGTGAGGTTTACTGTTGGTAACAAGTGGCAACACTTAAACGCTGATTTACTTCGAAAATATATTAACAAACGTCAGTCGTACAACTTGGACGCATTTAAAGCAGCATATAAAGAGATTCGTGTTAACTCAAAAAAATGTTACATCGCCACTCTTTGCTTTGGTGAAGATCATCAAGTCACTCAAGAATTAAGAGCGTTTAAAAGTATAATTATCAATTATTCTGCCGGTGAACAGTTCGTTGAAGCATACTACAGAATTTCACCTCTAGTTGTTGAATATTGTGAGCAACACTTTATTGCAAATCTCTGTTTAAAAGCAGTACTCAAGCCAATTATCTATTCCTTTGCAAAAATCATTAAAAAATTTATACTTTCCAAGTGAGTATTTTTCGAAAGTTTATTTTAAAAGAGTGGTTTTTAGCATTTGCAGGTTCTTTTGCTGCACTCCTATTACTTATCTCTGTCTCAAACTTAATCGCTGGGTTTTTAAGAAGTAACGTCTCGCCCTATGAAGTTATCATAAACTATCTTTTGGAACTTCCGTCTTTTTTAAACAAAGTAATACCTGTGTCTTGCCTAATGGCATCGCTATTTAGCCTTAATAAACTTAAAAATAGAAATGAACTTGAAGCTATCTATGCTTCTGGTTTTTCACGAAAAAAACTTTTAGAAACAATTGTTATCGGATCAGTTGCCATTGCGTTTGGACAATTTATTATTTCTGGTTACGTCGGCCCTTTTGCTAAAAAATATCGGCATGCGATCCTTAAAGATAGCGTCAATAAATTTGGCAATATGAAAAGCAAGGGCCTTAAGGCCAGCACCATTGGTAGTGGAAAGATGTGGTACAAAAGTGGTGATTATTTTTTTTCATTTGCAAGCTTTGATCAACAAAATCAAAAATTAGATAACATCACCCTCTACTCTATTGGAAAAGATAGTAAGCTTTATGATCGAATAGAAGCGCCAAGTGCTAAATACAAAGGAGAGAAAAAGTGGACGTTAACAAACGGTGTTCGCCAAAGCGGACTGCATACTTCTACATTTCCTACAATTGAAAAATTTAAAGAAATAGACATCTTTATCGACGAAGGCCCATCAGACCTAAAAGAATTGGAATCTGACATTACAACTCTTAACGTTGTCGAACTCTATTCATATATTAAAAATATTAAAAGCTCCGGAATTAATACCAACGAGTATGAAGTTATGTTTTATGGGGTCTTTTCCGCCGCGGCCATGTGTGTCATTCTCTCTCTTGTTTCAAGTAGGTCAATATTTAAACCTAGTCGACGAGGAAGCTCTTTTGGAAAAACTATAGGCTTTGTTCTTATTTTTACAATACTTTACTGGCTTGCACATTCATATCTAACCGAGCTTGGCAATAACGATATTATCCATCCACTCCTTGCCTGCTTCGGCGTTCCCATCTCTTTTTCGCTCTACCTAACATACGTATTCTATCACCACCGCCAGTTAAGATAAATTTATTCAACCACTCATCGTGGTTGAGTAATCTTAGCTTTTTTGCTATTTAGATAGTTCATATTTTGTGAGGATAAAATGTCTGATTTTTTAGAGAACTACACTCTTGTAGGAGAAAAACTAGGTATCATCACCTACCCTTCACCTGTACTTTCAAAAAAAGCTGTTCCTGTTGATCTATTCGATGATTCATTGGTACAGCTAATTAAAAATATGCTTTTTACAATGTACCATGCCCCAGGTATTGGTCTCGCAGCTCCTCAGGTTAATCATTCAAAACGTTTTTTTGTTATTGATACAGAATACTCAAGAGAAGAGATTGTTGATTCTGATGGTGATAAAACTTTCAAACTTGGTGATTTCAAACCCCAGATTTTTATTAATCCAAAGTTTTTAGAAAAAGATGGAACCATTGTCCACGAAGAGGGTTGCCTAAGCCTTCCAGGATATTATGAAGAGGTAACAAGGGCAGAACATATTGTCCTTGAGTATCAAGATATTCATGGAAAAAAACATATCAAGAAGGCAAGCGGATTAGAGGCAATCTGTATTCAGCACGAATATGACCACCTTGAAGGAATTGTTTTTATAGATCACATCAGTTTGATAAAGAAAAACTTAATTAGAAAAAAACTTACTAAAGAAAAAAAAAGTAAGTGATTACACGAGAAAAGAACAATGCAACGTAAGTTAAAGACTGTTTATTTTGGCACTCCTGATTTTTCAATTCCTACACTGGAAATTCTGGCCAACCATCCCAATATTGATCTTCGTTTAGTTGTAACAATGCCAGATCGTCCAGCGGGCAGAGGACAAAAACTAACCCCTCCACCCGTAGCAATGTTTGCCAAAGAGAATAAGATTTCTCTTTGGCAAACAGAAAACATAAACAAAGAGGAAGAATTGCTTAAACAACTAGATAACGAAAACATTGACCTAATCATTGTTTTAGCGTTTGCTCAATTTTTATCTGAGAAGATTTTAAATATCCCAAAGCTCGGTTGTTTTAATATCCACACCTCACTTCTTCCAAAGTATAGAGGAGCAGCGCCAATCCAACACGCCATTATGAATGGAGATAAAGTAACAGGTGTCTCAATTCAAAAAATGGTTAAGAAAATGGATGCTGGCGATATCGTTTACTTCCAAGAAACACCCATAGAAGAGAATGAGACAGGTGGAATGTTATACACTAGATTAAAATTTTTAGCAGGACTAAGTACTACAGAATTTTTAAAAATAGTTTTTGAAAACAGACTATCCTTTCAAACTCAAGATGAATCTATGGTTAGCCTTGCTCCATCAATTGATAAAAAAGATGGCCTCCTTGATTTTGTAAATATGGATGCGAATACCATTTTTAACAGAGTTAGAGGACTGAACCCTCGGCCTGGCTGTTTTTTTACGCTCGACATAGATGGAGCACACAAACGACTAAAAGTTTTTTCTGCAGAGATATCAGATTACAAACTAACCGCCGAGAAAATTTTTATTGAGCATGGGGCCCTTTTAGTTGGTACCAAAAATGGCACAGTCCGTTTAACCGAAATTCAAATGGAAGGAAAAAACAGATGTAGTGATACAACATTCTTAAATGGCATAAGTAATCACACCTCTTTAAAAATTAGCGAGAGTAAAGCATGATAACAATATCACCAAGTTTGCTGGCCTGTGATTTTTTAAACATTGAGAAAGAACTCTCTTCGTTTGATGGAATTAAAAATCTCTGGTACCACTTAGATATTATGGATGGCCACTTTGTTCCAAACTTAACCTTTGGCCACCCAATCATTAAGAAAATTGGCAAGGTCTCAAAACACCCTCTAGATGCTCATCTAATGGTTACCAACCCAAAATTTCATGTCGATACTTTAGTAAAACAAAACATTCATAACTTAACTTTTCACCTAGAAACATTCTCGTCGCAGAGTGAAATTTTAGAACTTATTCAATTAGCAAAAAAAAATTATCCCAGTGTTGGTCTCTCAATAAAACCAAAAACGACTATAGACAAAACGTCTCTTAGCGAAATTATAAAAAATATCGACCTTCTTCTTGTTATGTCGGTTGAACCAGGGTTTGGCGGCCAATCTTTTATTGAAGAAACCTATTCAAGATTAATTGAGATTGAAAAACTTAAACGCAACATTAATCCAAAGCTAATTATCCAAGTTGATGGCGGAGTAACAGACACGAATGCTAATAAACTTATTGATCACGGAGTAACCAACCTCGTAGCAGGTTCATATATTTTTAAAGCTTCTCCACAAGATTATCCAAAACTTGTGGAAAAACTAAGGAAAGGACAATGAAAATATTTAATCAAAAAAAACAAGTGATTCTCTCTGGCCATGATCTTGACATAGATACTGTTTACCAAGTTGCCAGAGGAAATAAAGAGAGTGTCCAAGTTACAATTGATGATAACTCACTTCTCGCAATGGAAGCTTCGAGACGATATGTTTTTGAAATAGTAAAAGCTGGTAAGCCTGTGTACGGTATCAATACTGGTTTTGGGGCCCTCTCTGATAAACACATTCCAGAAAATGATCTAAGCCAGCTTCAATTAAACCTGATTAGATCACACTGTACGGGAATTGGCAGACCGTTTGGGAGAAAGGTAACAAGAGCAATAATGTTGCTTAGAGCGAACTGTTTATGCTCTGGTTTTTCTGGTGTTAATCCAAATATTGTAAAACTTCTTCTCGCATTTTTAAATAATGACATCATTCCAATCGTCCCACAAAAAGGGTCTGTCGGAGCTTCAGGTGATCTAGCTCCACTCTCTCATATTGCTCTTAGTTTAATAGGTGAAGGCGACGTAATGTTTGAAGGACATAAAATTAACTCCTCTGTCGCTATAAAAAAAATCGGAATGTCCGCAGCAGTACTTGGCCCAAAAGATGGGCTTGCTCTGATAAATGGGACTGCAGTAATGACGGCCCTTGGTGCATTAGCAATCAAGCAAGCCGAGAAAATGGCAACGCTTGCTGATATTGCAGCAGGAGTAACGCTTGACGCAGTCAGGGGAACCGACCGAGCATACTACAAAAAGATTTCTGATCTAAAACCACACAAGGGCCAATTAGATGTTTGCTATAACATGGAAAAAATTCTTCATGATTCAGAAATACTTCACTCACATGAGCATTGTGGCAAAGTACAAGACCCATACTCGCTTCGATGCGTACCACAAGTACACGGAGCTTGTAGACAAACTCTTGAACATGCAAGAGCAGTAATCACCACTGAGCTTAATGCTGTTACTGATAACCCTCTTATTTTTTTAGATACAAAAGAGGTAGTTTCTGGCGGGAATTTTCATGGAGAGGCCCTTGCCCTAGCGATGGATTATCTTGCAATGGGGATGGCCGAACTTTGTAATATTTCAGAGCGCAGAATTGAAAAAATGATGAATCCAACATTTTCTGACCTACCTCCGTTTTTAACTAAATCATCTGGTTTAAACAGTGGATTAATGATTGCTCATGTAACAGCGGCGGCCCTAACATCAGAAAATAAATATCTTTGTCATCCTGCGAGCGTAGATTCAATTCCAACTTCTACAGATAAAGAAGATCACGTTTCCATGGGCGTAACGGCCGGAAGAAAACTTCACGACGTAATCTTCAACTTAAAAAACACTCTAGCAATAGAGCTTCTTTGTGCCACACAAGGAATTGAATTTCATCGACCTAAAAAATCTTCTGATTTTATTGAAGGAATAATCTCTACGATTAGAGAAACAGTTCCATTCATAACCGATGATCGTAACTTTAGCAAAGACATCGAAGAGATTGTTAAACTCATAAACAATGACCAACTAATTCCATTATCAACCAATACCACCCTTGGAGGCCTACGATGAAATTTCAAATCCCACTACCACCTACTGGTGCAAAATTAACATGTAAAGGCTGGCATCAAGAAGCTGCTCTACGCTGTTTACTAAACAATCTTCATCCTGACGTCGCAGAAGATAGAGACAACCTCATTGTTTACGGTGGAAATGGTCAAGCAGCAAGAAACATTCAAGCACTTCAAGATATAATAAGTGCACTTAAAAATTTAGAAAACGACCAGACACTTCTAATTCAATCAGGAAAACCTGTTGCTGTCATGCCTTCACACTCTCACGGCCCACGAGTATTAATCGCAAACTCTAATCTTGTTCCACACTGGGGAACATGGGAACACTTTAATAAACTCAAAGATGAAGGCAAAATGATGTATGGCCAAATGACAGCAGGATCTTGGATATACATTGGAACCCAAGGCATTTTGCAAGGAACATACGAAACATTTATGGCCGCTGCTGAAAAACATTATGGTGAGGGGAGCAATCTTGCTGGCAAGCTAGTTTTATCGGCTGGACTTGGAGGAATGGGAGGAGCTCAACCACTTGCCGTAAAAATGGCAGGTGGAGTTTTTATCGGAGCCGATGTGGATCAAGAACGAATTCAAAAAAGACTTAAGACAAAATATCTTGATCGTCTTGTTGACTCTTTTGCAAACGCAATAGAACTTGCAATCCAATACAAAAACAAGAAAAAGCCAATCTCTATTGGAGTTGTAGGAAACGCAGCTGATCTGTATGAATCAATTTTAAATAACGGAATTATCCCAGATCTAGTGACAGATCAAACATCTGCTCACGACCCTCTTAATGGTTATGTCCCTCGAAATATGACACTAGACGAAGCTATTAAGCTAAGAAAAACTAACCCTGAAAAATACGTTGAGCTAAGCCGGTCTACAATGGCAGACCACGTAAAAGCGATGCTAGCGTTTCAAAAGAAAGGTTCACACGTTTTTGATTACGGTAACAATTTAAGAGAGGGTGCCAAAATCCAAGGCGTAACTAACGCGTATGATTTTCCTGGATTTGTCCCGGCCTATATCCGTCCACTCTTTTGCCAAGGTGCTGGCCCTTTTAGATGGATGGCCCTTTCAGGCGATCCAGATGATATTCATGTAACAGATCAAGCGTTAAAAGAACTCTTTCCAAAAAACAAGAAGCTGATTAACTGGCTTGATAAGGCCGGAACAGATATTGCATTCCAAGGACTTCCTGCTCGTATCTGTTGGCTTAAATATGGTGAACGAGAAAAAGCTGGATTATTATTCAACAAACTTGTTCGTGAGAAAAAAGTCAAAGCTCCGATTGTCATTGGAAGAGACCATCTAGACTGTGGTTCCGTTGCCTCTCCAAACAGAGAGACCGAAGGGATGAAAGATGGAACCGATGCTGTCAGTGACTGGGCGCTATTAAATCTGATGATCAACACAATGAATGGAGCAAGCTGGACAAGTTTTCATCATGGTGGTGGCGTTGGAATAGGCTACTCTCAACACGCAGGAATGGTGATCGTCGCTGATGGAACTGAAGACATGGACAAAAGATTATCTCGAGTTCTTAATTCAGATTCTGGAATGGGAATCGTTCGTCACGTTGATGCCGGATATGATTTAGCAATTTCTGAGAGTGAAAAAACCAATATAGGTTTCCCATCTAAACATTAATAAAAAATAATATCGAAGGGGTTCAAGTACGTGAAGGCCTATAGAAAATTTTCTCAAATTGCGACGCTTCAAGGAGCTCTTGTCAAAGATGGCCGAAAACTTAAGGCCGAAGATCTCTCAATTATTGAGAATGGATCTGTTGTTTTTTCTAATGAAAAAATTTTATGGGTCGGTAATGATAATGATTTCCCCTCAGAATACCTTGGCCTCTCAACAATTTTCTTTACTGGAAAAACGCTTTGTCCAGAACTTATCGATTGCCACACCCATCTTGTGTTTGGAGGCAATCGAGCAAACGAATATACCATGAGACTTAATGGTGCTGACTACGAAGCAATCGCTAGGGCCGGTGGTGGTATTCTTCACACAATGAATAAAACGAACAGTGCCACAGAAGAAGAGCTGTTTAATAGCGCATGTATAAGAATTGAACGTATCCATTCTTACGGAGTAGGTACCATAGAAATTAAAAGCGGATATGGATTAAATTTTGAAAAAGAGTACCAACTCTCAAATTTGATCGACCGTCTCAAGAAAAAATTTGCTCCAAGAATTCAGATTAAAAATACTTTCATGGCCGCACATGCTATACCTAAAACATACAAGAGCTCTTCTGAATACCTAGATGGAATTGTTATTCCATTGTTAGGCAAACTTGCCTCTGAAAAAATTTTAGATGCAGTTGATATCTTTCACGAGGCAGGATATTTCAGCTCAGAAGACACTGAAAAACTTTTTTCTCAAGCTAAAAAACTTAGCATTCCAGTTAAAAGTCATGCTGATGAGTTTAACGACAACAAGGGCGCTCTCCTTGCCGTCAAACACGAAGCTTTAAGCTGTGAACATCTTTTACGAACTGGAAGCGATGGAATAGATGCCTTAGCAAAAAATGATACAGTCGCAGTTCTTTTGCCTGGGACAGGTTTTTTTCTTGGAAAACCTCAAGCAAACGCTAGAAGCTTTCTTGATCGTGGTGTTAAGGTCGCAATTGCGTCTGATTTCAACCCAGGCTCATGTCATTGTGACAACGTCCTCTTGGCCGCACAACTAGCAGCTCCAACATACAAGATGAACCTTGCTGAACTTTGGGCCGCAATCACACTCAATGCAGCGTCTGCGCTCGGCATCCAAAATCAAGGCGCCATCATCGACGGATTTGCACCAAGATTTACTATTTTCGACACACCAACCCTTGATGAAATTACTTACTCGTGGGGCAGAAACCTAGTATTTTTTTCATAGTTTAAAATCATTGCCGTCTACTCTTTTCTCTTGTGATAGGTTCACTAGTGTTTAGCTATTTATTTGAAGGAGCATTGATGAAGTTTACAATCCTAGTCATGACATTCATTACAATCTTAATATCAACACCAACGTTTGCACTTATTTTAATGTGTGAAGTTAGGTTAGAAAATGAAGAACCAATTACAATGAACCTTGTCGAAGATGAGCTTGGCAATATTAATTATTTTGAATCCGTTATCGATGACTATTCTGGACTAACCCACATCATTGTTTCAGAGAATGAGAAGAAAAATATTATCTATGTTGATATCGTCGATGTTATAGGTGGAAAAGAGTTAAAAATATCTTCAAGCGCTCTAATGGCCAGCTATGACTATAAATTTTTGATGGACAAAGATTATTATTCTCGCACAAAAATCAGAACTATCTTTTGTAATTAAACAAAAATAGGCCGGCTTCATTAACTGACAACATCAAAACATTGACACTTAAGGGCCCTCGAATATATACTTTTGGCA
>DYOQ01000022.1 GCA_020720455.1 Bdellovibrio sp. | reverse complement strand
GTATCTTGATAATTTATGTCAGGAAGTGTTCAACCATTGTTGTGGGCCAGTTCTTGTAGTATACTTCTCAACCCAGAGGAGAATATATGACAGAGATTAACACAACATCGGTACTTGAAGAAAAACGATCCCTTCTAAATCATCTAAGAGCTGAATCAGAGGAAGGTGGTGGCGAAGATAGAATCGCCAAACAACATGCACAAGGTAAGTATAGTGCGAGAGAGCGAATAGATCGACTTGTTGATCCTGGAACTTTTATGGAGTTTGATAGATTTGTCACTCATAAATGTACTCAGTTTGAAATGGATAAAAAAAAGAAATTTCTAGGCGATGGTGTTGTAACTGGAATTGCTGAAATAAATGGCCAAAAAGTCGCCCTTTTTTCTCAAGATTTCACCTGTTGGGGAGGTGCCCTTGGCCATGCTCATGCAATGAAAATTTGCAAGGTAATGGACTTTGCCCTTAGTACAAGAATACCGATAATCGGAATCAATGATTCTGGCGGAGCTCGGATTCAAGAGGGCGTTGAATCTTTGGCCGGATACGCCGATATTTTTTATCGTAACGTTAATTGCTCAGGTGTTATTCCTCAAATTTCACTAATCATGGGCCCATGTGCGGGTGGCGCTGTCTACTCTCCAGCAATAACGGACTTTATCATCATGGTAGATAAAACATCATACATGTTTATAACTGGCCCTGATGTTATAAAAACAGTTACCCATGAAGAGATTACGAAAGAAGAGCTCGGTGGAGCAGGAACACACAATGAAAAATCCGGGGTTGCTAATTTTAAATGCGCAAACGAAGATGAGGCGTTCGAACGTGTAAGAGAGATACTACACTTTATCCCGCCTTCTAATTTTACAGAAAACAAAGACCGCCTTGTCTCTGACCCTGTAAATAGAGTTAATAAAAAATTAAAAGATATAGTTCCTGCTAATCCAAAAAAACCTTATGACATAAAAGAGATTATTCTCGACATCATCGATGATTCTCAGTTTCTTGAAGTACATAAAGATTTCGCTCAAAACATCGTATGTGGATTTTCATCTATTGGTGGAATTAAAATTGGAATCGTTGCTAATCAACCACAAATACTTGCAGGGGTGCTTGACATCAATTCATCAAACAAAGCTGCACGATTTATTCGCTTCTGCGATGCCTTTGATATTCCAATTCTGACTCTCGTTGATGTCCCTGGATTTCTTCCTGGCGTAAATCAAGAGCATCATGGAATTATCAAGCACGGATCAAAACTACTTTTTGCTTATGCAGAAGCTACCGTTCCAATGGTTACACTAATAACAAGAAAAGCTTATGGTGGGGCATACGACGTCATGGCATCAAAACACCTAATGGCCGATATTAATCTTGCATATCCAACTGCTGAGATTGCTGTTATGGGAGCAGAGGGGGCCGTTAATATTGTTTTTAGAAATGAACTAGAAGGTTTAAAAGGAAAAGATTTCGACATAAAAAAAGCTGAGCTAATTTCGAACTATGAAAAAGAGTTTGCGGGCCCATACAAAGCTGCTGAAGTCGGATATATCGATCAGGTCATCTTTCCAGAAGAAACGAGGGAGAGACTATATGAGTATTTCAAAGTTTTAAAAACAAAGAAGGTCGATCGTCCAAAAAGAAAACATGGGAATATTCAACTATGAAAAAACAAAATAACCCAAAACGAATTTTAATCGCAAACAGAGGTGAGATTGCTGCAAGGATAGCTCGCGCAATCAATGAACTAGGGCACACTGCGGTTGGCGTCTGGACTGATAATGAAATTCACGCTTCGCACTTAGAATTTTGCAACGAATGGGTTCATTTGGAAGGAAACACCAACAGCTCCACCTACCTAAGCATTGACAACATAATTAGGGTTGCAAAAAATAACAACATAGACGCTATTCACCCTGGCTATGGTTTTTTATCTGAGAATGCTAAATTTGTTGAACGACTTGAAAAAGAAAAAATTATTTTTATCGGGCCAAACTCTGATGCAATTAAAAAAATGGGAGATAAGGCAACCTCTAAACAGATCGCAATGAAAGCAGGAATTCCTGTTATCCCGGGTTCAAGTGATGCAGTTCCAAACAAGAGCTCAGCAATTAAGATGGCCACAGAGATAGGATATCCTGTTCTTCTAAAAGCTGTAGCAGGTGGTGGCGGAAGAGGAATGAGGGTGTGTGAAAACAGTAGCGACATTGAAAAAAATTTCGATGTCGTTGTAAGAGAGTCGGAATCAGCATTTGGATATGGTGGCCTTCTTGTAGAAAAATATATAACAAATCCAAGACACATTGAAGTTCAAATTCTTGCTGATAAAAAAGGAAATACATATCATTTTTTTGAAAGAGAGTGCTCCATTCAGCGTAGACATCAAAAAATTATTGAAGAGGCACCATCCCCATTTATCGGAGAAAGAGAAGATTTAAGACAAGCTGTTTGTAATACAGCAGTCAAAGTGGCAAAGGCCGTTGGATATGACTCAGCAGGGACAGTTGAGTTTGTTA
This sequence comes from Bdellovibrio sp., assembly GCA_020720455.1. GTDB lineage: Bacteria > Bdellovibrionota > Bacteriovoracia > Bacteriovoracales > Bacteriovoracaceae > DYOQ01. The sequence goes on along the minus strand of DYOQ01000022.1, from coordinate 39,408 downwards.
TGGCCGAAGATGGATCGTTCTTTTTTTTAGAGATGAACACAAGGATTCAGGTTGAGCACCCAATTACGGAAGAGATCACTGGAATCGATCTAATTGTCTGTATGATCCAAGCAGCGTTTGGAGAACCTCTTGGTATTCCAGAACAAAAATGGATTACAAGAACTGGCCACGCTATTGAATGTAGAATATGTGCAGAAGATCCTATAACAATGCTTCCAAGTCCTGGAACCATAACAGGATTTGAAACATCCTTTCCTCAAGGTACTCGTTTTGACCACTGTATTTATAGTGGGCTCAAAGTAACTCCTGATTTTGATCCGATGATAGGAAAACTTGTAACAAAAGGAATCGTTAGACCAGTTGCAATAAGAAAAATGAAGGCCGCTCTTAATGGACTTTTAATCGAAGGACTTAAGACCAACATCCCTCTACACAAAGTAATTATTGATAACGAATCATTTATTAATGGGAAATACAGCACTAATTTCATCAGTAAAGAAAAACCCCAAGATCTAGTAGACATCGGGATCTACGTAACAGAGGTCTACCAAAAAATTGCTGGAATAGAAGCTGTAAAACAAGGAATATGAGATGAGATACTATTTTATAGATACCGATAATGAGTACATCGTCGATCTAAACAAGTGCAAAATTCACTCACCAGAGATGGTTGAGTACACTTTTAACCACATAGATAAAAATAAAGTTTTCGGCCCCCAAAAAGTTTTTGTCAGACAGATGGCAGGTAAATATTATACGTCTTTAGATAGTATCAGCTGGAAAAGAGTTGCGAAACAAGACATGCCAACAGAGATGTTAAATGTTAACCGTGTTATGAAAATGTATAGAGGGTTTAAGCCTTCTGGACTTTCGGGCAGTAACGATGGTGAATTAATTACAAACATGCCTGGCAAGGTAGTCAAGATACTGGTAAACTCTGGAGACCACGTATCGAAAGGTGATCCTGTCGTCATCCTCGAAGCGATGAAAATGGAAAATGAGATTAAAAGCCCAACTGATGGCATTGTCAAAACCATCTATGTTAAAGAGGGTGATGCGCTTGAACAAGGCGTTCTAATGATCGACTTGGAGTAACTATGATTAAATATTTATCTTGTCTGCTTCTGCTTTTAAGTCTTTCATCGTTTGGAGTTATTGCTCAAGAAGAGCTTGCAAATCAATATGAAACCTCTCTTGATGCTTCTATTGTGTCCCTCGAATATGATCGCGCCAAAGCGTTTCAATCAAATGGTATCGCCGGACAAGTCTCTTTTACTAGCGTCCAATTTTTTAAAGGTGATCTTACTCTTGCATTAGACAATAAAGATAAGTTATTTGACTCAGAAATATTTGCAAGAAAAGGGTTTGTCGGGTTCAAGGGCCAATACGTCAACATCGGTTTTTCGCTAGCAGACGGTAATATCATAAACACATTACAAAACGGTAGAATCAAAAACACCCAACTAAAAATGCACGGCAAATATCTCTTGATCGATAGCGAAAATATTAAAGCATCGATACCAACGGCAGATGTAGATTTTTCAAATGCTAAAATATTTTGTACCAAACATCCATCGCATCCAGAACTTTCTACTGATTCATTAATTATTGGATGTTTAACTCAAGCAACTCTAAATAGTAGAACAAAAGATCAACCAGTATCCGTTGCTATTTCACTTCACGATAGCGCCACAAGAGACAAAGCAAACAACTTTAACCTTAACACAGAAATAAATGCCATTACAGTTAGCGATACATCAATTATAGTTGATGCAAAAAAGCTCAGCCTAGATATTCTTAATACTGGAATGCTGACTGGAGCAGGATTAAAAGTTGAGTGCAAAAAAGATCCTGACTATGTAAAATTCGATATTAAAAATTTAGCAGAAGTTTGTCTAAACGATATGTTGATTAACGGCAAAACTGTCAGCTATAACGATACTGCCGCAAACAAGAGATATGACATAGCACTAAACAGTGCTAGTGTTCAAAATGAGCTTCTTCGTGCCAATCTATCTTCACTAACAATACGCTCAGTTGCTGATTTCACCACATTGCACGATACAACCTTTGCTTGCACAAAATTAAAAGAGAGCGATCTATTCTCCCCTATCGATATACTTAGTGGCTGCTTACATAGTAGCAGTATTCACGTTACAAATATCTCAACTAACCCAAAAGAAGAAGTTACCAACGTAGAAAAAATTATAGAATACGATATTGTCAAAGCGATGAAACCGTCTGTATCCAGAACCACACTTAAGAAGAAAAAAGATGGAACCAAAGCTGTCAAAAATATCGATGTAACTGTTAATGGTGGCAAATACGCATTAACCAGTAATATTGACTGGGCGATGTTTGAGTTCGACTTTGAAATGTATGGAACTGCAACAATAGAAAACAGCAACAACAAAAGTGAGATAGTAGTTTTTGTAGAAAAAACTAAACTACCTCTTGGAATCACTTCTAAGAATCTTCTTTTTTATTTTTTAAATAAATATATGGTTGGAGAAGGTATCCGAATTGATAAAGATGGTAAAAAAATATATATTGATATTACATCTATGATGGAGGTTAAGGATGAATAAACTAATAGTGATAATTTCTCTGCTTTTTGCGCTACCTACTTTTGCTGATCTTTACAGATGTAATAGTACTCAAGATTCGTACAAAATTTTAATTAGAAACCACCAAATAATTGATAGTGACGATATAGCGATCACAGTTGAAGGGCCGCAAGGTGTCTCTACTGTTCTTGCAAAATATGTCCACTTTGCTCTAGGGTTTACTGTAGATTTTTCTGGCCCAACAAGCAGATCTGATGAAGGTTTCCAAGAACTAACTATCAAAGTTGCTGACCCAGGAAGCAGAAACAACTTTCCAGCAGAAGCTTCTCTTAGCGGCCAACATAACCGAATTGGATTTAACCTAAACTGCACAAGAGGCAATGCTCCGATGCCAAGGCCCTAGCGAAATAGTTTTGAAACTGTTTTCAGTGCTGCTTCAACTGGAGTCGCGATTTTACTTAAAACCAGTTTTTCATTTGAGTTAATCTCTTTCGACATAGTTTTACTATGTTCGAATTCATAAAGAATAAATTCACGAACAAGCCTACGATACCACTTCGCTTGCTGCTCAAGTCGAATAGCATCTAGTGATTTTTTCAATGCCTTAAAATAATTATCGCATATTTGAACGATCTCTAGCATCCCTGTTTTTTCTATAGAACTACACATAACTACACTTGGGTTCCATTTAGAATTTTTTTGGATCAGCTGTAGGGCGCTTGAGTAATAGTTTACACTCTCTCTTGCTTGCAAAGCTGCCTCTCCATCACATTTGTTAACGACTATTAGATCTGCTAATTCGACAATACCTTTCTTAATCCCTTGAAGATCATCACCGGAATTTGGAAGAATCATTAACAGAAAAAAATCAACAATATCTTTCACTTCAAACTCAGACTGTCCAACACCTACAGTTTCAACAATAATCACATTGTAACCAGCAGCTTCGCACAATTTAATTGTTTCAAAAGTTTTAGATGCTACACCCCCAAGAGTCCCTCCACTTGGACACGGTCTTATAAACGCATTAGGGCCTTGCGCCAAATTATTCATTCGGGATTTATCACCAAGAAGACTTCCGCCATGCAATGGAGAAGTAGGGTCAATTGTAACCACCGCAACTTTCTCGCCTCTACTAGTAAACATTGTTCCAATAGTGTCAATAAATGTTGATTTACCAACTCCAGGAACCCCTGTAATTCCAATTCTGATACTATTTCCAGCGTGTGGTTCAATCTGTTTTAGCAGAGCAAATTTTTTACTACGATCACTACTCTTATTACTCTCAATTAACGTAATAGCTTTAGCGAGTGTTCGCACATCACCACTTAAGAGTTGTCTTATATCAATACTACTCATTTAAAATATCCAACACCTTACTAATCGATTCTAGTAGCGGTGTCCCCGGGCCGAAGATTGCTTTTACCTCACTCTTAAAAAGAAAGTCATAATCTTGTTTTGGAATTACACCACCGCAGACTACGATTATATCATCAGCTTTTAATTTTTTTAACTCTTCAATTAAGTCTGGAATTAACGTTTTATGGCCTGCCGCTAACGTAGACACACCAACCACATGGACATCATTTTCTACAGCTTGTTTTGCAATCTCAGATGGAGTAGAAAAAAGTGGCGACAAGTCAACATCGAACCCTGCATCAGCAAAAGCTGTTGCTACAACTTTTGAGCCACGGTCATGTCCATCTTGGCCCATTTTTGCAATTAGTTTCCTCGGCCTTCTTCCATGTTTTTTTTCAAACGATTTAATTTTTTTCTCAATCTCTGCCCATTTATCATTATCTTTCATCACGTCACCATAAATCCCACTAACGGTTCTATTTCTTGCTTGATACCTACCCCAGGGCCCGGCTAACGCTTCGGAAATTTCTCCAACGGTGCACCGAACTCTTGCTGCCTCTATGGCAAGTTGAAGTCCATTACCAATACCATTAATGGCATAATTTTTTAAATCAGCAAGGGCACTGGCCACAAGTGTCTTATCTCTTTTTTCTTTTAATTTTTTTAGGTTGGCAATTTGTTCATCTCTTACCGCATGATTGTCAACTTCAAGTACGTCTATCTCAACTTCATTTTCGTTAATATATTTATTTACACCAACAACAGTCTCAGCACCACTATCAATCAGGGCCTGTTTTTTTGCAGCCGCTGCTTCAATTTTTAACTTTGGTATTCCATCTTCAATGGCCTTTGCCATTCCACCAGCATCATCAATCTCTTTAATAATAGCGACCGCTTTATCGATCATCTCTTTTGTTAATCTTTCCATCATATAAGAACCGGCCCACGGATCAATTACATCGGTGATATGACTCTCTTCTTGAATTATGATTTGAGTATTTCGCGCAATTCTTGCCGCAAACTCTGTAGGTAGGGCCACGGCCTCATCAAGTGCATTTGTATGAAGTGACTGCGTTCCTCCAAATACTGCACTTAATGCTTCAAGAGTCGTTCGGATCACGTTGTTATATGGATCTTGCTCGGTCAGTGACCAACCAGACGTCTGGCAATGAGTTCTAAGCATCATAGACTTTTCATCTTTTGCCCCAAACTCTTTTACAATCTTGGCCCACAAGAATCTTGCAGCTCTTAACTTTGCAATCTCAATATAAAAACTCATCCCCATTCCAAAAAAGAACGATAGCCTAGGCGCAAATGAATCTATACTTAGTCCAGTACGTAGTGCGGTTTTAATATACTCTTTGCCATCAGCAAGAGTAAAAGCCAACTCCATCACAGCATCGGCCCCAGCTTCTTGCATATGATAGCCAGATATCGAAATAGAGTTATACTTAGGCATATTCTTAGACGTGTACTCAATTATATCTGAGATAATTCGCATCGACTCTTTAGGTGGATAGATATATGTATTTCTAACCATAAACTCTTTTAAAATATCATTTTGAATCGTTCCAGAAAGTTTCTCTTTTGAAACACCTTGCTCCTGAGCTGCTACGATATAACTTGCAAGAATAGGAAGAACTGCCCCATTCATCGTCATTGAGACAGATACCTTATCAAGAGGTATTCCATCAAAAAGAACTTTCATATCTTCTACACTATCAATGGCAACCCCGGCCTTACCGACATCACCAGTGACTCTTGGATGATCTGAGTCATAACCTCTATGTGTTGCAAGATCAAAAGCAACCGAGATCCCTTGCGCACCTCCTGCTAAACTCTTTCGGTAAAAGTCGTTCGACTCTTTCGCAGTTGAAAACCCAGCATACTGCCTAATCGTCCAAGGCTTCTTTGTATACATCGTTGCATTTGGACCTCTAACAAATGGGTTAATTCCTGGAAGCGAATCAAGAAATTCAATTTCTCTCAAATCATCTTTTGTATATAGTGGCTTAACGTTAATCCCTTCAGGGCCATTCCAGTAATGATCTTCAAGCTTTCTATCTTTTAACTCTTTCTGCGCCAAGCTCTTCCATTTACTAATCAACGAATCATTTGTCATAATATCTAACCTCATTTAATCAACAAATTGTTACAAAAAACGCTTCTAGTGTCTAATGTATTTTTTCTAGATATAGCTTCTAGGGTAATCGTTCGGATTTGGTGAATTAGAAATGTAATCGCACAATAGTTCATCAATATCGAAATTGCCGGCCTTTACTTCATTTGTATCAATGAACATAATTCCAGCATCTGTATTTTCCACATAAAGAGATAAGAACAGTTCTAATACTTCATCTCTCCCTGCAATAACTGGAGCTTTTTTCTTAGAAACAGTTTTAGCTCTTGCTTTCAAATATTGCCAAATCTTTTTCTCATGGCCTGGATATCTAAATATCAACTTATCTTTAGCAGATACATTTACGAGATTAATCGCCACAAACTGTTCCGGGACTAAGTGATGCAAAATCAAAAAACCTTTTTTGCTTTCAGTATGATCATATGTTTTTGCGGTCAAAGTAAAATTATCATGGCCCAAATGTCTTTTAAAAACATAATCCATCGCTTTTGTACTATTTGTTTTACTAAGCTTAGTTAAGTAAGGCCTAATACTAATAAACGCTTCCGGTAAATTACCAAAGAGATTAATAGTTGCCGTCTGCCACTTATTATCCTTAATCACATCTAGATAAAAACTTTCAGTTAAATTTTTAACTGTATCCGCAACAACAAACTCAATCTCCCCTTGTTCACCCTTTAAAATAAGTGTGAACGAATCGGAACCAAGTGACTTGATTCTCTCAACTAACTTACTTGGGGAGATTTCATTTTTTTTAAAACTAGCACGATCTAGTTCATATCTATTTTTAGGATAATAGAGGTGATTAATTTTCTTAATATCTTTTTCAATAAAAATATTCAAATATCTAAGTAAAAGAAGTGCTGTTGCATAAGCATCATCTTTTGCTCGATGGGCCCGTTGATGGCCAATGCCAAAGATATTAGACATATAATTTAAATTCGAGTTCATAAGTCCAGGAATCAAATATTTTGTCATCAAATTGGTGCAAATTGTCTTATTATCCAGTTTGCTTTTACCAAGCCTATTCAGGACAGAGTTGAAGAATGGAACATCAAAAGAAGTGTTGTGGGCCACAAGAATTGAATCCGACATAAATGCGACAATCTCATCAATCACATCTTCAATAATAGGTGCCTTCGCAGTTTTTTTCGGAGTAATCGATGTCAATCTCTGGATAAAATCGGGGATTGGTATTTCAGGCTTAATCAAAAAATCTTTTTGGTCTACAACTTCAAGATTTGAAATTTTAACCAAACCAATTTCAATAATCTTGTCTGACTGCTGATTACCTCCAGTAGTCTCTAGATCAAAAACACAAAAAGTCATATTCTTTAACAAGTCTCTTCCAGAGGCAGCTTTTTTCGAGTTCAATTTTTTCCTACTTGTTCTTCTTTATCTTTGATAAATCAACTGGTGTAAATGATTTTGGAAATAGATCTTTGACAGAATAAACAATCTCCTTACCTTGTCTATTTCCAACAATAACTTGTGTATCCTCTAACGCAAACTCACTTATAACCTGCAAACACATTCCACAAGGAGTCCAACCATGTTCCGAGTAAACATAGATTATTGAAAGTCTCATCTCGCCCCTTGTGGCAACTGCTGAAAAAATTGCATTTCTTTCAGCACAAACTGTTGCGCCATAGCTACAATTTTCAACATTACAGCCAACAAACATATCCCCAGACGTTGTTATTATAGAACATCCAACTTTTGCTCCAGAATATGGCGAGTACGCATTATCCGATACTGCAATAGCGGCTTCTCTCATATTACGAATAATTATTTCGCTACTATTTTTGCTCATATCAAATCTCTTTCCCTATACTTTTAATCGACTTTCTCAAAATATTTGTAAACGTTGACATAACTTTAATTGCTTGGGCCTTGACATCATCATGACTCAATTTTTCATCTTTTATTCCTGCTGCCATATTAGTAATACATGAAATTCCGCACACTCTTAGACCAAGATGGTTTGCAGCAATTGATTCTGGGACCGTGCTCATACCAACCATATCAGCTCCCATAATTCTTAACATCCTAACTTCCGCAGGTGTCTCATATGTTGGTCCTTGTAACGCAATATAGACGCCACTATGTATATTATATCCACACTCTGCCGCTGATCTTCTAATAATATCCTGAAGCCTTAGATCGTACGCTTGAGTCATATCAGGAAACCGTGGGCCAAGCTCATTAATATTAGGGCCTATTAACGGATTTTTTCCCATCATATTGATATGATCTTTTATTAAAACTAGCTCTCCAGGGGTATAAGTTGTATTGATACCACCAGCAGCATTAGTTAACATTAGAACTTCTATTCCTAATGTTGCCAAAACTCTGGTTGGAAAAACTACCTCTTCCATTGGTATTCCTTCGTACACATGGTATCTACCCTGCAAAACAACAGTTTCAACACCATCAATTTTTCCTAAAATAAGCCTTCCATCATGTCCTTCAACCGTTGTCTCTCTAAAAAAAGGAATCTCTCCGTAAGGAATTTCAAACTTATCTTCAATACAATCGACTAACGAACCAAGTCCCGAACCTAAAACCAAACCAATTTTAGGAGCGTTATCTTTTTTCTTTCTTATATACTCTGCTGCTAACGTTAACTTCTCGTACATCACTTACTCCATTTTTCCATTGTCTCAATAATAAGAGGTCTACTCTGTTTAGGTTTCCCTTGACCAACTTTTATAACTTTAGTTCCAAACTCATCTGCAAGAGCACCAACTAAACTCTCTTGATTTTGATTATAAAAGAACGTGACAATCACATCACCCTTTTTAATCTTATCCCCTACTTTTTTATCAATAATCATTCCAACGCCATAATCTAGCTTATCTCCAACATTGCGTCTGCCACCACCAAGATCAACAATCATCATACCTACTCTCTCACAATCAATTGTTGTAATAAATCCAGAATTTTTTGCAACAACATCGTAACGACATTTCGCTAACGGCATAATATCATAATTATCAATTACAGCAGAATCTCCGCCTTGAGATATAATCATCTCTTTAAATTTTTCAAGCGCTTTTCCTGATGTTAGAGCGCTCTTTGCCATTTGCTTACCTTTTGCATGGGTTTTTGAAATACCTGCAAGATAAACCATGGCCCCTGCTAACTCTAACGATAATTCACTTAAATCATTCTCAATGTTGCCCTTTAAAATCTCAAAGCACTCTATTAGCTCTAAACTATTTCCGATATGTGTCCCAAGTGGTTGTGACATATCAGATATAATAGTAAAAATATTTCTTCCAAATCTTGTGGCAGTATTTTGAATTGACTTTGCAAGCTTCCTTCCATCAGCAAGCGTTTTCATAAACGCACCTGATCCAACTTTAATATCCATAACAATTCCGCTCGTACCTTCTGCAAGCTTCTTGCTCATAATAGATGCAGTTATAAGAGGAATTGATTCAACCGTCGCAGTCACATCTCTTAACCCATAAATGATTCTATCGGCAGGGGCAATATCTTTTGTCTGGCCAATTAACACCAGACCAAGCTCATCTAATTTTTTCTTAAAACTATTCGTATCAATAGATACATTAAAACCTGGTATCGCTTCAATTTTATCAACAGTCCCACCCGTATGGCCTAAGCCCCTTCCAGCTATCATTGGAACCTTTACACCACACGCTGCTGCTATAGGAGCAAGAATGAAAGATGTCTTATCACCAACTCCACCTGTCGAATGCTTATCAATAACCTTTTCATCATTAAAATTTAACGTTGTTCCTGAATTAAGCATGGCATCTGTAAGAGCAGCAGTCTCAAACACATCTAAACCGTTTAAAAAAATCGCCATCAAGAGTGCTGACATTTGATAATCTTTCACCTCTCCCGAAACAAGTGAATCGATAAACCATTTTATCTCGTACTCAGTTAAAGTCTGACCATCTCTCTTTTTTTTAATTATTTCATATGCTGAAGTTTTCATCTAATAATAATATTACCACATACGTAAAGATGCAAATTGACAGATTTTTAATTTAGGATGTATTTTTAACAGATGGACATTTTACTTACGGAGCGAGTGTGAAAAAATACCCGACCTTTTTAGTTTCACTTATTCTGTCCCTATCATTATTTTTTACTACCGCATATGGTGCTAGTAGTGGCGCATCCTTTACAGATGATTCTGTACAAGATCTTTCTATAATCGTTGGAACTTCCATTGGAGGCGCAATTCTGGGTCTTTCGACACTTTCATTTGTAGACGAACCTGAAAATCATTTAAAAAATATTATCGTTGGCGGTGCCATCGGTATTATTGTTGGCGTCTCAGTAGTATTGTGGGGACAAGCAGGAAAAAACCACTTAGCTTACGCTCAGCAAGGTGGCCTATCACCAACTTTTGACACAAGCGCACGTAAAAATTGGCATATCGAAAGTTTTGCAAATACAAAACATGACACCAAAGCGGAAAACCAGTCTCTCTTATTTTCTTTTAACTATTAGTCTATACTGTATTAGGACTTTTAGTTCTCATTCTATTCTTATTTGGCGATCTTAACAACCCCTCTAGTTGTAAAACGGAGATACTTTAAGGAAAAAATTATATGGCAAAAGAGATAATTATAAATCAAACATTAAATGAGTACCGAGCAGTCCTTTCGGAGAACGGAGAAATACTCGATTATTTGATGGAAAGGCAGACAGACCTAGGTGATAATTTCCCTTACGTCGGAAATATTTACAAAGGCAAAGTGTTAAGAGTACTTCCTGGAATGCAATCTGCATTTGTCGATATTGGCCATAACAAAGCAGCATTCTTATACGTTGATGATGCCTACATTCCTACAATTGAAGAACAACGTGAAATAGCAAGAAGGAGTCAAGAACAAAGAAATCTTGAGAATGAAAATAGCGCAACGGAAACAATTCCTGATGAGTTAAGCACACTATCAGAATCAGTAGATATGAAATTTAGGCCACCAATCGCTATCGAATCATTTTTACATGAAGGAGATGAGATTGTTGTTCAGGTAGCAAAAGAGCCAATCTCAACAAAAGGGCCTAGAGTCACTAGACATATAACTCTCCCTGGAAGACACATTGTCTTTATGCCATTTATTGAACACTCTGGTGTTTCAAGACGAATAGAAAGTGAACAAGAAAGAGAGAGACTCAAGGAGATCATCAAATCAATTAAGCCCGATGGAAAAGGTATTATCGCAAGAACTGTTGCCGAAGGACATTCAAGCAAAATTTTAAAAAGCGATCTGATAATGCTTTCAAAAATATGGAAAGAGGCGCAAAAAAGATGTGAGAAAGCAAAGGCACCATATCTTGCATACAAAGATCTAACCTTTGTTCAAAGAGTTTTACGAGATATTGCTGACGAATCGATTGATAGTATTATTGTTGATACGAAAGAGAGTCTAAACGAAGTAGAAAAATTCACTCTAAAATACCTCCCTGACTTAAAAGGAAAAGCCAAACTATATGATGGCGATGCTCCTATTTTTGAATATTACGGTGCGGATATCGAGCTAGAAAGAGCATTAAGCAACAAAGTATTCTTAAAATCTGGCGGTTCAATCAACATAGATCAAACAGAAGCGCTAGTCTCTATCGATGTTAACACTGGAAAATTTATTGGTAGAAAAAATCTCGAGGAGACAATTCTTAAAACCAATATGGAAGCGGTGAAAGAGATTACATATCAACTAAGATTACGAAATTGCGGAGGGATAATTATTATAGATTTTATCGACATGGAAAAAACTGAAAACAAAGAGACAGTATATCAGTTCTTGCTTGAATGCTTAAAAAAAGATCGGGCCAAAACAAACGTCCTTCCAATTTCTGAACTTGGACTAGTTGAAATGACAAGAAAACGAACTAGAGATACACTAACTCGCCTAATGTGTCGCCAATGTCCATACTGTGAAGGAACTGGAATAATAAAAACTCCTTCTTCTGTAAGTTATGAGCTCATTCGAGAACTCTCAAAAGTTGCTAAGAATAGTGAGGGCCAAAAAATTTATATCTACGCTCACCCTGAAGTAACAGCAGAACTATGTGGAGAAAATAGCGAACTAATCGAGATAATAGAGAAGATGATTAAAAAACCGATCGTTATTCGCTCAGAAAATAACTACCATATAGAACAATACGAGATCTCTCCACAAGAGTATTAATAAGTGTGAGCAATAAATTTCTCTATAACCAATATTCTACCTTCATAAAAAAACATTTTGGTGAGAGGGTACAAAAAATTTCATTAGATGGTGGATTTACTTGTCCAAACAGAGATGGAACTGTTGGTATTGGTGGTTGCACATTTTGTAACAACGACTCTTTTTCAACTGCAACCAAATTTAGAGGTAAATCTATTACGTGGCAAATAGATAACGCTATCAATCGAATTGGCAAACGATATCAGACCAATAAATATATTGCATACTTTCAAACATACTCAAATACCTATGGTAAAATAGAACAACTTAAATCTCTTTATGAAGAGGCGATAAAGCATCCACAAATAGTAGGAATATCTATTGGAACACGCCCTGACTGCGTAAATGATGAAATACTTGATTATCTAGAAACAGTTTCTAAACGATGCTTTTTAACCATTGAATACGGAATTGAATCTTTTGAGAATGAAACACTAAAACGAATAAACAGAGGCCACTTAACAGAAACATCCACTAACGCTATAATTGCGACTTCCAAACGAAATATTAACATTTGTGCACATATGATCATTGGATTACCTGGTGAAAATATAGACACATGGGTAGGAGCAGCTAAAACAATCTCTACTTTACCTATAACATTTTTAAAGCTTCATAATCTTGAGATCATAAAGGGGACGGCCATCGCCGAAGAGTTCATTCAAAACAGCTGGAAACTCCAAACATTCGACGAGTACGTAGATTCAATCATTTTGTTTCTTGAATACTTAAATAATAATATAGTAATAGAACGACTTTTTGACTACTCTCCCAGCGAAATGTGCATCGCACCGGCATGGCATTACGATTATACAACAATGGTTAATAAACTAAGATTTATCATGGAACAGCGTAAAACTTATCAGGGTAGGCACTATAAATAAAAAATTGTTTGAAGATTCATAAATATATAATATACTTCGCCCAGTATGAAAAATATGAATCACGTTACAATTGTTGATGACACAATCGAGAACCTCGAGGTCTACAAACTGTATATGGAAAGATTTTTCGATCTACAACTTATAAGCAATCCACACGAACTTTGCCCATATCTGCATGATCATAAAACAGATCTAATATTACTTGATGTTCACATGCCATTTGTTAACGGCATTGATCTATATAAAGAAAAATTATCAAAGTGCCACCCAAGTATTCCTGTAATTTTTATTACAGCTGATCAGTCTGAAGATATCGTTATTCGAGGTCTTGAGGCAGGTGCTGCTGATGTTATCACTAAACCTATATCTCTAAGAGCGCTTGTTGCTAGAATAAGTAACAAAATTGATTCTGCTTGCCCAAGCAAACATGTAGCGCAACATTATGATGCTAAAATTAGCTTTGGAGAATTTACTCTTGATTGTGAAATGCAGCTAGCTGAAATCTCTAATAAAAAAATTAATTTGACACCAATTGAGTTTAAAATTCTTCATCTGCTAGCTAAAAACCCAAACAAAGTATACTCAAAAGAGAATATGAAAGAGCTTTTGTGGCCTGATGTTCATGTTCAAAATCAAAATATGGATACTCATTTATCAAATCTGAGAAAGAAGACTGCTCCATTTTCTCGAAATATTAAGACCATCAAATCTAGAGGATACGTTCTACATATTTGAGAGATTCAACTGAGTAACGATTGTCGATGCTACAATGCCCATTGCCATAAAAATCCAAAACCCTATACCTCTAATAATTATCCACCACCAGTTAGATAATTTTAGTGCTGACCAAGCAACGACGATGCCATGAGCGATAAAAAAATAACCTAGATAATGAGAACTATTTTTAAGCAAGAGTACATACGCTTGATTATTTAATTGCTCAATGGCCATTGGAGGAAGTTTTGATTGATACTTAATCATCATCTCATAAAGAAGTGGATGATTAAACCAATAAGTAATTAGTAATAAAAATCCAATAGCAACACTCAGTATCACTGGTTGAAATTTAAAAAATATTGGTTTGTTTTTGACAAATGCTACAATGGCCATAACAACAACAAGAAGTACAGATGAAAGTGTTACTACATCGAGCTCGCCAAATGTTATGTATGTATATATCGCTTCAGCAATAGCTAAGACAATAGCAGCAATGAGCCCCGCTCGAATGCCTAAGAAACTATCCATTATAACAAACGCTAACAATGGCAAAATCCCGGCCCATAATATTGATGATGTCATCTTAAATTTCTCCTTTTAAAACATCGCTTGGAGCTTCAACAACAAACCCTCTTTTTTTTGTAAATGCCCAAACAGTTTCAATATTTTTCTGGATCAAATCCAAGTCGTGAGATGAAAACACAATTGCTCTTTTACCATCATTAGTGAGTTGTTTTAGTATAGTCAGGATATCTTCGCGGCCAATATAATCTAAATATGTTGTTGGTTCATCAAGAATAATTAGCGGGGTCTCTTGAACATAGGCCCGAGCAATCATCACGCGTTGCTTTTGTCCATCACTAAGCTGATTATAATTTTTCTTTCTTACGATATCTATTCCAAAAAGCAATAACGCTTTATTAATCACTTCAACATCAGTAGATGTTAGAGTTCCGAGTAGATTTAAATACGGATAGCGCCCCAGCGCAACAACCTCCTCAACACTCATACCTATGATATCAGGATGTACAGTTGTAACGATTGAAACCATCCGTGCTAACTCTTTTGGCGATATCCTCGTTATATTTTTTGAAAATAGCTCAACACTACCACTAAGAGGGGACATTTCACCTGATATTGTTTTTAATAAAGTGCTTTTTCCACAACCATTTCTTCCAATTAGCGCAACGACCTCTCCTAGATATAACTTCTGTGAGGCATTATTTAATAGCAACTCATTATCATAACCAATAACAAGATTTTTAAACTCTAAAACTAGCTCTTTACTCATATGGCAAATCCTTTACGATTTTGCCACAAAATTGCAAAAACAATCGGACCGCCAATAATACCAAGAATTGCATTGAGTGGGATCGTGACACCAATTCCAAAATCAATTGAAACCAAAAGCTCTGCAAACATTGCAAGGATAGCTCCTGTAAGTGTTGTTGCTGGCAATAGGACGCGGTGATCTCCAATCTTAAATACAAATCTAGTCACATGAGGAGAAATCATTCCAATAAAAGCGACAGGGCCACAATATGCAGTTACAGTACCTGTCAAAACAGAAGTTAGCATAACTACAAAAAATCGAACACGCTTAATAGAAACGCCGACTGAACGAGCATATCTATCACCCAGAAAAAGGGTATTAAGCGTCGATGAGAATAGAAATGATATTACAGATCCTACCATAATAACTGAGCTCATAATAATTAAACGATCCCCAGATATTTTTTCGAAGCTACCTAGGCTCCAGACTAAAAATGATCTGATATCACTATCACGAGCTATTGATATGAAAATTGAAATTATACCTGATGTAAAATAACTAAAAAGTACTCCCATTACGAGGAGTAACGATTTATTGCTGATAACAGGAGCAAGAAATATAAGAACTACCATTACTAGCACAGCACCTATTAGTGATGCAAGAGGAAGTCCAAGTGAGACCAACCAGTTACTCTCTCCCAAAAAAAATGAAGTTGATGCCAACCAGATGACAACCCCAAGAGATGCCCCACTATGAACACCTAAAACAAAAGGGCCAGCTAAAAAATTATTAAAATAGGTCTGCATTATAAGACCAGAAATTGCCAAGGCAGATCCAGCAGCAATTGCCGTAAACATCTTGCTGAGCCGAAAACTAACAAGTATCGCTTCATTTTCAACACTGAGTTTACCACCAAACACAAAGGAAAGAATTTCGTTAAACGATATCTCCACTGGGCCAACGGAGAGGATGGCCAACGCTAAAATCAAGATTGAACAAACCTGAAGAATGATTATCTTAAACGACTCATTACTCCTAAGCACTACCTAGCTCCAGTTTTTACAGATACACTATTTAATAATAACTTATGATACCACACAAACTTATGTTTGATAAGTTTCGGATGGAAAATTGCAATTAGTTCTTCGAGTAATATATCTGGCCGAACAAATGCTCGCTCCCAAAAATTGTATCCCCCGCTCTCATTATCACCGTCTAAATTGTTGTTATAAACATTATCACCAATAGCTGTCAAAATAGTTTCATATCGTTTATCATCTGCAATTAACTCATCAAGTGAATTCCATCTATTGTTCACTAGCCAAAAATCTACGCTCTTCATTTTGACAAACGCAGACTCTTTACTCACTGAAATTGGCCGATTGAAACTATTTTCACTCCACAAGTATGAGCCACCTGCATCTCTTATCATTTGAACAAAATTACTATCTGCTGATGGGGCAGTCCAATAATCACCACTTCCATCTCCAACTCCAACAATTCGTGGCAACTCAGAACTTTTTTTTACCATCAATGAAAGTTCTAGGTATTTTTTTTCTATTTTCTCAAATGCCGCAAAAGCCTCTCTCTCTTTACCTGTAACAATTCCAATTAACTTGATCCACTCCGCTCTTCCTAGTGGTGTACTCTCTAGATATTCAGTAAGCGGTATCGTCATAATTATCTGATTATTCAACCTAGCAATTGAAATTTGATTCTCACCAGAGACATCATAAGTAAAAACTACGTCTGGCTTAATCCGGACAATTTTCTCAACATTGATTGGGTAACCGATCTCAACTATTTTTTTTTCGCTATATAACTTTTTAACCTTTTCATTCGATATATACCGTATTGATTCAACACCGACTAAGCTATCTAGAGCATCTATCTCATCCAGTGAAGCGACATGTGTTGCTGATAACGCCACTATTCTTTTAGATCCTGCTGTTAGTGTATAACTATTCCAAGCTTTACTTTCAAAACTTGATTTGATTCTTACTAGAAATGTTTTGTCTCTTTTTTCAATTTGGAGCAACTTAGCATATTTTATGTACCCTTCGTTCGAAAGAGCAATTTGCCAAGTTGAAATCAGCAAAAAACAAAAGAGCATTGGGTTAATAACTTTACTTCTCATCGCATATCCATCTTTTCGAGCAAGCTACTAGGTTTAAATCTACATGGCAACACTCAAATTTTGACTTTTACTATATCAAACAGTAGTATCACCAATCTGCAATCAGGGGAACACTGTAATAATCAGGACTGCCCCGCAACGGTATAATAGCCCGAAAACCTGATGCGGAAAACTTTGACGTTAAAACCTTCGAGGGGGAGGAAGTCGTGAACAATGGCAAATCGTTAAATATTTCATTAGTTTTACTCATTATTTTTACGATCTTATTCTATTCACTCTTATTCTATTCACTTGGCCACACTGAAGATAACGTAATAGAGGTTATTGCAAAAAATATTGAATCACCCAAAAAAACTATTGAAACAAAAATTAGTGCAGAGAAGCTTAATGAACCACACGGGCAAAATATTAGTAAAACACTTAGCACGCTTCCAGGGGTTGAAACTGAGAGTGATTCAATACATAGTAAAAACAGCAGTATCTTCTTAAGGGGAAACCCTGCTGGATATGTTCTAGTCTTATACGACGGAGTGGAACTAAACGACCCCATGGACCCAGGAAATAGACGATATGATTTTTCATTTTTTAATAGTAGTGGAGTAGAAAAAATAGACGTCATCCATGGGCCAAACAACGTAAAACACGGGCCTCAAGCGACGGGGGGGGTCATTGACATATCGACAATTAGCGAAAACTTTTCTAAAAAAACTGAAACAACAGCAGGATACGGAAGTTTCAATTCAGTATTTGCAAACATAAGCAACAATTCTAATCCATTTTTGGATATCAAAAATAAAATATCGCTTAATCACAGTAGTAGTGATGGCACTTCACTTTTTAGAGGTGGTGAAACAGACGGATATAAACAATATGCTATTAGCGATACATTATCCAAGAGTATTGGAGATAGTTCAAACTTAACCTTAACAACTAGATACAGTAAAAATAGATATGAACTAGATGATTTTTACAAAGATGATGACAACAGCATCTCTACTAATGAAAAATATCTAATCGGTCAAACCTTAACTAGCTACTTTAATGATGGTGATACAAAAACAAAGCTCAGCTTTTCACACTCAACGATTAAGCGTTCATATGTTGATGAAGCTGATAACGAGTTAGAAAATATTAGCAGTAATTTTTTTCACGCAAATAAAAATGAAGTTAAAGCACAGCTAGAGGCAACCCTGCCAAATTTTTTGAACATAGACTCTGGAGTTGGCCACTTAGTCGAAGAGGGTAAAACTGATTCGTATTCAATGACAAGAAACAATCTATCTAACAGTTATGCTTATATGATTGCAAATAAGGAGTTTAATAAAACTAACATATCAATAGGAACGAGAGGAAGTTACAACCTTACCTCTAAAGAAATCAAGTATCCAATTAATACTAAAGTCACAAAACATTTATTTGATGATAAACTAGATGCAACAGCAGAGTACGCTACTGGATACAAATACCCCTCACTCATTCAACTATACTCTCAGTATGGTGAACCAACGCTTAGAGAAGAGTCATCTCAGTCGTTAGCATTCTCTATTAGTTCAAAAACAAGTAAGATAACAATCTATCAAACTCTTTTAGCAAATATGATTGAGTATAACTTATCGGCTCAAAAGTATTACAACAATAGCAAAGTTAAAATAAGAGGTGGTGAATTTTCACAGCAGTTACACCTAAATAATAATCTCCACTTAAATATTAGTTATAGTTTAAATGACTGTAAAAACTTAACAACTCATCAAGGGCTTCCACTTCGTCCGTTACATACTGGCAAACTTGGAGTTGATTATAGTTTAAAAAAACTAACATTTTGGTGCAACGTAAAGACAACTAGCGCTCAAATGTCTTCAGATTATCCAACAGGTGAAAAACTAGGCAGCAACACAAAAATCGATCTCGGTACAAGCTACAAACAAAATAGCACACAATATTTTTTTGATATTTATAATATTACGAATAAGAAAGTGGCCATTTACAAAGAACAAGG
Source organism: Bdellovibrio sp. (assembly GCA_020720455.1). Classification (GTDB taxonomy): domain Bacteria; phylum Bdellovibrionota; class Bacteriovoracia; order Bacteriovoracales; family Bacteriovoracaceae; genus DYOQ01. The sequence continues at coordinate 20,123 of DYOQ01000022.1, read as the reverse complement.
CGCTATCGGCATCTCTCTTTTTTCAGGAATAAAGATTGATTTATGATCCATCCACTTGCAATCTTTTTATCAATACTTATTCATCTCGTAGTTGCGATCCAATTATCATCACATAGTAGCAATAATACAAATACAAATACAAATACAATAACCAACCATAAATTTGTAACCTTTCTTCATTCTCATTCTCATTCTTATTCTCATTCTCGTACAACGGCAAAACAACTATCCAAAACTCAACCAGCACTAACTCATAAAAAACAAGATTCAAAAAACATTACCGAAAACAAAAAAAAAGAGTCTACGCCTACTGCTACACTAGGCGGTAATAACTCAATTACAATCAACCCTAACTATCCCAAACTCTCTAGGATACTTAAAGAAGAGGGAGAAAACAGGATTGAAGTAACCATAAACAGTAACAACGAGCTCATTCAGACGGTTGTGATAAAATCATCAGGGTTTAAACGACTTGATGATGCAGCTATAGATGCTATAAAAAATGCGTTCAAGAAAAATCACAAAACAGATCCCACTCCATCGAACAAACTAATTTTTTATTTTAGATTTAAACTAGAAGGATTCGAGCTAGCTAATTCTCCAAAATAGTTATAATGAGAGTATAACTGAATAGAGAGTTTCATTTTATCTCTAATCTTTTCTCCAAACCTACCCCCAATACCTAACCACTCACCTTGCTTAACTACGACTCCAACTCTATCCTCTTCGCTCCCTACTTTTGCATTGAAAGTTGCATCTTTACTCATAACAATAAGTTCAGATTCATTAAAAGCTTTTGTTGTCGTAAATATTATATCACCAACAGCAAGGCCTACTGTTGCTGACACCCCTTCAATAGATAAGAACGGTACTCGCCCACCACGTTTATTCGAAGCAACGACTCGACACATTCCATTTTCAACAGTGTGAGTAGATACATAATTTGACATTCCAGAACTATATCCACCAAATATAACTTTTGTATAAGGGCCAAGAAGTATCGTTACAAACTCTGATGGGATATAGATTTTTAGATATGAAGCTGGCCCAGTTGACAGTATCGCTTTTCTATCTATCCAATCATGTAACTTTAATTTGTTTTTTTCTGACGTTCCTTCTCCTGTAAGCAACACAACTTGTGCGTATTTATCTTTCTTAGAAGATTCGGCCAAAACGATATTTATAAATGAACTCATCAATAGAAAACAAAATATAATTCTCATTTTTATTCTCATAATAACTCCTAAAATGAGTACCCGGTTGAAATAGTTACGCGAGTCTCACTTCCACTCCACCTCGTGGCCTCTGTGTCATAATCATAAACCGATGACAAATCAATTTGACCTTTTACAAATATATTCGACTCAAACTCATGAAGTACATAAAGAGTAGCTCCACCATCTTTTATAAACGTTAAATTATTTACAACAAAACCATCATTGCTAACCAAAAATCGCTGATCTCCAAGCCAAGCTTCAAGATAGTAATGAGTTTTATCTAGGTCATACCTTCCTGCGATATGAACTGCCTTATAATTACTAACCTCGTACCTACTTTGTGGTGACTTATTTGTATCAATGATATCTACCCACCCTGTTAAATACAAAACATCACCAGAGAAAGCGACGTTATCAAAACCAAACCCTAAATATGGTGAATACTGCTTCACTTCAAACTTGTCACTACTAATACCTACGGCCACATCAGATGGTTCACCATAGCTATTATACTGAGAGAGGTGAAGTGATACTCCCAAACAATTTTTTGTAAGCGATGTTACCTTTGCTTCAATGGTGTACACATTTGCCCGATAGAATGATTTATCTACATTTTCACCACTCGTTCTGTGAAAACCACCGGCCAAATCAAAACTATCCGTAACGCCATTTCTTAAGGCAAATGCTAGTTCATATTGTCCGGCCTTAACCTCACCATTATTACCAATACCTGTTGTCTCATACGCAAGCGATGTTACGAATTTTTTCCTCTGCCTTGAAAGATAGATCCCTGCGCCAGTTGAAGATATATCAGAGCTGTTACCGCTAACACTCATCGTATAAAAATACGGCATGATCCGATAAGTAATCTTATTAGGATTGTTATGATTAGTGTCAACCACTCTTTTCACTCTTACTATTTTGCCAAACTCGTCATACTCGTAATCAGCATCACTCCAATATGGGTAATAAGGATATTGGCCGACTAAAAAATAGTTCCCGCCAAACGTAGCATACTCTTCATTCTCAAATGTTGATTTAGCTCCAAGTTTTTTTGCACGGGTATATTTTTGGTACTCACTACTAATATCATAAGCAGTTTTTTCATAGTCTAGTGGATACCTATCAATTGCAAACGCAGAAACGCTAAAAGCTGTCAGTGTGATGAGTGTGATGATAAGAGCAAACCTATACATAGATTTTAACTCTATATATAGTGACATGATACCAAATGCGTTTGTTCTGAAGTACCAGTGGCATCTCTTAAAATCGGAGATTCTTTTCTACACTTATCAGTAGCAATAGGACATCTCGTATGAAAGTGACAACCCGTTGGCAATCTTCTTGGGCTTGGAATATCACCTTCTAATACTTGCTTAACTCCTTTGAACCGAGGATCAGGAACAGGTATTGCTGAAATCAGAGCTTTTGTATAAGGATGTCTTGGTTTTTCATAAATAGTGTCAGCATCGGTATATTCAACAATATTTCCAAGATACATAACAGCTATATTATCGCTAATATGTCTAACAACCGCTAAATCGTGCGCTATAAAAATATATGTTAGATCCATCTCTTGTTGTAACTCAAGCATCAAGTTTAAGACTTGGGATTGAACAGAAACATCTAATGCCGAAACAGGTTCATCACACACGACCAGCTTTGGATTTAGAGCAATAGCACGAGCAATACCGATCCGCTGTCTTTGTCCTCCCGAAAACTCAAAGGAAAATCTATCTAATGCTGAAGGAGGTAACCCGACTCTATTTAAAAGTCTTTTTGCTTCAGACTCTCTAAACTCATAATCTCCAATTTTGTGAATTTCAAATGGCTCATGCAAAATCGACCTTACCGAGTGTCTTGCGTTAAGTGACTCATACGGGTCTTGAAAAATCATTTGGATATCTTTTCTCATCTCTCTTAACTCTTTTCCTTCAATAGAAAAAAGATCCTTACTTAGAAATTTCGCACTACCACTAGTAGGCCGATGTAGCCTAAGTAAGGTTTTTCCAAGCGTACTCTTGCCACAGCCACTCTCACCGACAACTCCTAGAGTCTCGCCCTTCTTAACTTTAAATGTAACACCATTCAGTGCATGAACATCCCCAACCTTTCTAAGTAAAACTCCACCATTTATCGGAAAATGTTTGGTCAAATTATCTACTTCTAAAATATACTCTTTCATACATTTTCCTTCATGAAACTCGCATGTTTGAGACATTTTGAATAATGTGCATCCAACACTTTTTCAAGCACAGGTACTTTTTGTTTGCACTCATCAACTATATAAGGACATCTATTCCCAAATCTACACCCACTTGGGAGGTTAAGAAGATCAGGAACCATCCCTTCAATAATTTTAAGTTTTGTTTTTCTTGGATGCTCTAATCTCGGAATAGACTCTAACAACCCCTTTGTATATGGATGTTTTGGATTTTCAAAAATATCATTCACACTTCCTTTTTCTACAACATGGCCAGTGTACATAACAACAACATCGTCGCAAATTTCTGCAATTACTCCTAAATCATGAGTGATAAACATCACCGACATTCCATTCTCTTTTTGCAAATCTTTTATTAATTTTAAAATCTGGGCTTGAATGGTAACATCAAGTGCAGTGGTCGGCTCATCGGCAATTAAAATATCAGGTTTACACGCAAGTGCTATCGCAATCATTACTCTTTGACGAATACCACCTGAAAGCTGGTGAGGATATTCTCGCAATCTTCTTCTAATATCAGAAATTCCAACGGACTCTAACATGTTGAGTGACTGCGCCCGAACCTCATCATCATTCATGTTTGGAAAATGTAACCTAAAAGACTCCCCGAGCTGGTCTCCAATTTTTTGCACAGGATTTAACGCTGTCATTGGCTCCTGAAAAATCATCGCAATTTTATTCCCTCTAATTTTATGCATCTCACCTAATGAGATCTTTGTCAGGTCTGTGCCCCTGTATAAAACCTCTCCACCAGTAATTCGTCCAGCAGGACGCGGAAGAAGTCTCATAATTGAAAGTGAAGTAACCGACTTCCCACATCCAGACTCACCAACAATTCCAAGCGTCTTACCTTTTATTAAATCAAAACTAACTCCATCTAAGACGGTAATCAAATCAGAATCAGTAGCAAAAGCAGTAGAAAGATTTTTAACCTCTAATATCTTCTCCATAAAACTAGTTTTTCCTTTTATAAGTTGTATCTATTATCTCTACTGGTGGAAAGTTCTTGCCATCTTTCATTCCCTGCAACGTTTCAGCTTTTACATTTTCATCAATCCAAAACCTTCCCATTACGAACGGGTCTAAGATCGGCCCATCCTTATCATTTACTCCACGCTCTTTAGGTAGTTGAATCCAACGCCAGTGGCCCTTTCTTGAAAAGGGAACAGAAAAAGTTGGAACGTAGACAGCTAGGTCAAACTCTCTTTGCAAAATTTTTCTACTTAACTCCTGTTTTTTCTTATCGTCAAACTCGTTACGCATATCATCTATTAACTTATCCATCTCCTTATCATCAGTATTGGTGAAATTATTATTTTGTTTTTTATGAGCATTATCTGAATGATAAAACTGCCAATAGTCTGGAAGAATTCCGCCAGTCCACGCTGTCCAAGCAATTTGATGCTGTTTTTCTAACATTGACTTGAATGCGGTTGATCCATCCATCAAGTTAAGCTTAATCTCAATCCCAGCTTTTTTGGCCTCTTCCATAATAATTACCATTCTATCCTGATGGTGTGCATATCCAGATGTCATAACAACTTCCATTCTCTTGCCATCTTTAACTCTTATTCCATCATCTCCGCGCTTATCCCATCCAGCAAGCTTCATGTACTCATCAACTTTTGCAAGCGAGAACTCTCTAGGGATAATTTTTAAATTTGTATACTCATTTCTACCATCTTGACTCGTATACTGCCTATCATAATCCCCTCGCAAAACTGTCTTTATCACTTTATCAACATTCATCGCGTGTCCGAATGCTTTCCTAACGTTTATATCTTTAAATAGTTCATAATCAAGATTAAGAAAAATTCCATAGTTTGGTTGAGGAGCATTGGTATAAAACCAAAGCTTATTGATGTAACCTTTAGCAAAAGGTTCAACGCTCTTAATGTCTGATTTAACATGCCAGTACTCAGGGATATTTAAGTAGAAGAGATCTAGTTCACCCTTTAAAAATTTTTGCCAAGCTACAGAATCATCTCTTTCAACTTTAATCTCAACAACATCCACATTGAATCTATTTTTATAGTAAAGCTTCTCTTTTGCCCACCAATTATCATTTCTCTTAAACTGTACACTCTTCCCCTTTTTAACTTCTGAGATATTATATGCTCCTGTATTTGGTGCAACTTTCCACTGATAGTTTACAACCCAATCTTTATCTAACCCTGGCAAGAAAAAATGTTTCGGTTCTGGTACATAACCAGCACCGTAGTTAAGCAACATTTCATATTTAGAATGTTTCTTCTTAGTAAAAATTCCTATCGTAAAATCATCATACTTAACAACTTTTTCAAAAAACTCTTCTGCATAGTTATTATACCAAGGAGCGATAATATGTTTTGACAACATAAACTCCAATGCAAAAACATAGTCATCAGCGGTAATAGGCTTTCCATCAGACCATTTGGCGTCTTTATCTAACTTAAAAAATACCGAATTAAAATTTTTTCCAAGCGCCCACGCTGTCGCTAATGCTGGAATAAAATTATTGGTTACAGGCTGAATTCCCAGAAGCCCCATTTTATTACCATCGATATATGATCTAAACCCATCATTAGAATCTGGGCCGACATACCTAAGAGTAAGAGGAAATGAACTCATATTAATATTTATTTTTCCTCCTTTTTTGGCAGCAGAATCGGAAAACACAGGATCGTTATTATTAGTCTCCCATTTTAAACCATCCAAATCTTTCACATCACCAATGGGAATCGGCACACTCACATATGCCGCAATCTTTTTATCCAGATCACTCTTAACTACTTCTTTAGAACACCCACCAACTAATAACAAAAAACACAGAAATAACATTAATCTCATAACACTCTCCAACTATTCATATGTAGTATATTTTTTAGGATCAAATGCCTCTCTTACAGCTTCTCCTATAAACGTAATCATCATTAAAACTAGTATCATCGACACAACAACAGAAGAAACAATCCACGGTGCATTTAAGTTAGCAGTCCCTTGCTTTAATAACTCTCCCCAACTTGGTGTCGGTGCAGGAAGGCCAAAGCCCAAATAGTCTAACGAGGTAAGAGCTGCAATACCTGAAGCTACAGAGAAAGGTACAAACGTTACAATCACCGATATTGTATTTGGAATTATATGTTTAAAAATTATTCTAGCATCGCTAGCACCAAGGCTTTTAGCTGCTAAAACATACTCTCTTGCTTTTTCTTTATAGGTTGATGTTCTAAGTTGCCATGTCATAAACATCCAACCAAACATTAACATGATAAAAATCAAAGAAAAAAAGCTAGGAGTAATTATTGAAGAGATAATAATTATTATGTACAAAAAAGGAACATTGGACCAAATCTCGATTAGCCGTTGAAAAAACAGATCAAACTTTCCACCAATGTATCCCATTGCTGAGCCTATTGATATTCCAACTGAATAATTGACTGCGACCAACAAAAAAGAAAATAGAATCGCTATTCTAAAACCATAGAATAATCTCGCTAAAATATCTCTACCAGTTGTATCGGTCCCCAAGAAATGTCCCACTGAAGAATCAGGTGGAAGCGGCGGAAACGCCCCTTCTTTTAAATCATTCTCATACGGATTCCAAGGGACAATTGGCATAACTAACCAGTCACTACTACTACTTGATTTAAACTTATCTCTTAACTCACGATAATTTGTCTCATAACCGTATTCAAGCCCAAAAGTCTTACCAGTAATAATTGCACCGTATGTTGGAAAATAGAGCTTACCATTATAACTAACAATCAAGGCGCGACTATTTACCATGAGTTCACCAAACAAACTTAATCCTAATATTAAAGATAAAAGTAAGAAAGAATAATAACCCCTCTTAATAGTTCTAAACCGTTTTATTTTTTTTTGCGTTAGTGGATTAATTTTAAATTTAATCATTGATAAACCTACTCGGAAAATTGGACCCGAGGGTCGACAAGTGCTACACAAATATCTGAAAGAATATTTCCAATTAAAAAAAGAAGTGAGCTGATCACTAGCACACCAAGTACCACTGGATAATCTCTTTCCACTACTGACTCATACCCAAGTAAACCAAAACCATCGATATTAAAAACAGTTTCAACTAGGAATGAGCCCATAACTAAAACAGAGATGCTATTCCCAAATGAAGTTGCAATCGGAATCAAACTATTTCTTAATGCATGGCCCACCACTGCTTTTCTAAATGACAAACCTTTTGCCATAGCTGTCCTAACATAATCAGCAGATAAATTATCCATCATGGTGTTTTTCATTAAAAAAGTCATACCTGCAAAAGAGGCAGCAAGATATGAGGTTACCGGCAAAAATGCATGCCATACGATATCCGCAAACTTTTCAAACATCGTAAGATCACTGAAATTTTCGCTAGCAAACCCACCCATTGGAAAGAGATCCAAGTTTGCCGCGAATATAACAATTAACCCGATCCCTATAACGTAGTTAGGAATTGAATAACCAATAAAAATAAATGCCGAAGAGATATTATCAAAAATACTTGAATGCTTTAATGCTTTATATATCCCCATAGGAATTGAAACAAGGTATGAGATCACAAGGACAAGAAGTCCATACGTTAACGAAACGTGAAACTTGCTCTTAATAATCTCCCAAACTGGCTCGTTGTATCTAGTAGAAGTTCCAAGATCAAATGTAACAACTTTTTTAAGCCAGATAAAATATGAGATATAAATTGGCCTATCAAGCCCATAATAAATTTTCAACTGCTCCTGCTGATCTTCTGATAGGGCGGAGGATTTGTTTGAATTATTATTAGTAGATTTTCCAACATTTGAACTTTGATCCATTTGTTGCATTTTCGACATCATCCGCTCAAGTGGCCCTCCTGGAACCATTCTGGTAATTGTAAACACCATTAGTGTTATTCCAATAAAAGTAGGAACAATCAGTAACAATCTTCTTGCAAAATACGCTGTCATCTGTAACCCTTCGCTCTTAACTCTTAACCATAATTATTTTTTAAAATACAACTTAGGATCAAGCGACCACCGATCCATCTCTAAATTATCATCAGCAACCTTATACTGTTCAAGCTTGTGATTAACATCATCTAGCTTTTTTCTAACTTCATTATACTCAACCAACAACTCAGTCTTATCTTGTTCAACTTTTGATAATTCATCTTTCCACTCTTGCTCTAACTTATCTCTTAATATCTGGTAGCGTTGACTTAATCCTCCAACCCTCTCAATGTACTTATCCAGATCTTGCTTATATCTTCTCTCCTTGCTTGAAAGTGCCATCTGTTTTTTCAGCAATACTCCAACTAACGATTTACCCTTTTTAATATTATCAAGGAAATCTTGACTAAAGAATTTCAGATAGCTTCCGTAACTCATCTGAACAAATTTCTTACAGTGAACATAATCAGGAACTTTCATTAACAAGTACTCAGGACTTTTACCAACTACTAGGCCACGACATTTAAAAGCTGGTGATGTATCTGTCCAAAAATCTACGCGATCATTCTTGTTCAAATATTTAAAATTTTCAAACTCAACCTTAACTCGCAGAAGCGATGCGCTCTCATTTATCTTTGAAACTCTACCTGAAAAAATTCCATCCTCATCTTTGAGGCCCACCCTAGGATCTAGCTCGTCTTTTGTACTCGCCTTTAAGACGAAAGAGAGGCCCAGTAAAATTACTAGCACGCAACTCAAAAGCCACTTATCCTTAACTTCATCCATATTAACATTATATGATTTTTAAAAATGATAACAACCTAGGCATGAATTAACTTGTCAATATTTGCACTTACCCGACCAAATTGCACAAGAACCTTTTCCAATACCTTCGTACGCTCTAACCTCAATATCACCACTTGAAAGATCACCAATAAGCTTAAACTCTTTCACACAGTGATCTACGAAAGATCTAGATAAATTTTCGATTGTCGTTTCAGTTTTTACAAAATAACATTGTGATGTCGGTATTTTCAAATGAAATGTACCTTGTGAACTTATATAAGTCAGTACTGTTTTTCCGCCGATAGAAACTCTCCCTATTGGAATTTCATTATCACAAAGAGAGCTAATTTCTTTTTTGTTTACAACGTTATCCCAGAAAACAAAATGAACATCTCCCCCAAAAAAACTTTTAACAAATCTATGTTCCAGATCACTTCTTCTAATCCCAGAAGTCCATATCTCAAATTGATTACGATGGCCATGAAGCAACCTTTGACAATTGCCATAATGGTTTTTTAGCCCATGAGTGTAGCAAAAGAAGGGGCCGCTGCCTTCTTCTTCTCTAAGGTGTATCTTTATACTCTTAACATTTAGTGGTAACTCTTTTGAAATAATTTCTGTCGCGTGTTTTTCAATATCATCATAAGAAATTGACAGTTTCATGCTAGTATCAATCAAACAGAACGCTTCGCGAGGGGCCTTATAATAAACACCACCAACAAAAACTTCTATCATTTCGTTTTCTAATTTTGTCACCATCTTATCTGGAACAATAAACTTATGATCAATATGCTTATCAATTAGTTTTTTTACATGATGTTTTGCGCTTGAAAAATCGTACAAAACGCCATCGGCATCTTCATCTCCAGCAAACTCCACATCGACATAGAGTGAATTTCCAATCACTCTTAAATCTGCAACCACATAAGCAAAATCTAAGGCCGTCACGTTTCTATAAAATAAGCTATTACTGATTTTCATTTTTAAACTTTATTTTTTTTAGGTTTTCGTAAGATAATACTCGCTGTAAAATCCTTCTTATGCAGTGGTTCTTCATATTTTAAAATTTGAAGACCTGGGAACATTTTTAGCAACTCCTCTGGACGCAACAGATATTTTTTACTCTGTTGAATGTTATCTCTGACATTCATCTGAAGATCTGTATTGGCTTCATATATTAATATCCCACCAGGTTTTAACCATGAAATCAATTTCTTATTAATACTTCGATCAACATAATAAAAACAGATTATTGCATCTAGTGACTCTGGATGGGCCTTATAATCATCAATTGACGCTGTCACCGTATTAATTCTAACTCCAAACTCTCTTGCTAAAACACCAGCTTTTCTAATTGCTACTGAACTAATATCAACGCCTGTTACCAAATATCCTTTTCTTGCTAAAAAAACTGCATTTCTACCCTCACCCATTCCAACGTCTAAAACATTACTTTGGCCAGGAATAAAATCATAATTTTGAGCCAGAAACTTTGCAGGAGCTTTGCCGTAGATATATTTTTCAGAATTATATTGCCCATCCCAAAATTTTTTTGAATCTGGCGAATTCCGTTTTGACCCAGATAAAAGTTCATACCGACTTGATGATATATTATGCTTAGCATGGATTAGCGGAGCAAAAATTAAAACGCTAAACACTAGGACAATACTCCACCAATTTCTAACTCTCTTTAATAATCCCCTCAAGCGGTGGAATCTCGCTCTCATCATCATTTCCTTTTAATTCTTGATCCAGATATAACAATAACTCATCGTAAAAGCGACCGATATTTTTAATTTCTCTAATTAGTCTATCTTCAACTGTACCAGGCATATCCTCAGTATGTTGCAAATACCACCACAGATCATCAACTTTATTATAAAAAGCATCAATTGCAGAAATTGTTTTATCTGAGCAATCTTTTAGCTCTGATATACCAACACTACTATACCTATTTGCAAAGATCTGTTTAAAATGATCACGTGTTCTTTTAACCGCAAAGATGGATACATATTCTGATCTACGCTTAGAAATCCTATCAAATAATCTAGTTGCATCCAGCTTAATTTGGACTAACACCGCATATTTTCTTTGGACATCTTCACTACTCATTTAACCCTCAGCTGCAAAACAGTCTAAACACCAGAGGTGACAGTTTTATCAAGCGGAACTCTTGTTCCACCTGGCCACTTATTAGTTTTATCCCAGCGTACACACAATATATCTGATAAATCGCTTGCTAAATTATCCATATTCACAGGTAGTTTATAGTTATAATAATAACCCCACCTTCTAGCATTCGCAAAATCTAAATCGTTAACGCTAAATGATGTCAGATGGAAAAAAAGATATTTTTTATTCTGAATAGCTACATCTAAAAAAACACGCCTTATTGACTGGAATGTTTGCAACGAACTAAAACTACGAGTGACGGTTAAAACAGATACGTTTGGAGCTGTTGGAATTCGCTGTAACTCTTTTATACTTATTGGAACCAGCGATACATTTCTAGAAGAAAATTTAGCAGATAACTCAAAAAAATATTTTGGAAGTTTCTCTTCAAGATTTAAGAAGAATATATATTTTGAACTAGGTTCGTCGATAAACATTGTCCACCTCTAGGCTATTTATCGACACGAAGATCTATAACACTAAGTGGTCAACTTTCGCTTGGAAAAACTTGCCGTAAACAATAACCAACCAAAAGTAGCAAGTAATCCTAAAAATAGTGAACTCATAAAGCTTACGTTTGATTCATCTCCTCCACTAGTAATATCGATACTACCACACGCTCCTATTTGATCTATTCCACCCCTTTTTTTATTCGAGAGGTACTCACTATACCCACTTGACTGTCTGCTTGCATTTACCTTGTAAACATATTTCCCACCCTCGATATCGTCATATTGGAGAGCTCTTAAATCATTTGAATACGGGGCCATAATCGCATACTGATTAGTATGATCAAGACCAATAGTGTGTCCAAGCTCATGCATCACTGTATTTAACAACATGCCACCTATATTATTTCTTAAATTATTATGATTACCATTTAAGATAACCTCGGTCTTCGTAAAGATTGAACCATTATTAAACCTGATTGTAATCGCTAGGGTTGTACTTGGATCATATCCTGTTTCATTACCGAAATTATCTGACCATCTAATATTATTAACCAACATCCCGCCACTTCTAACTCCTACATCGCCTACAAACTCCCAGAGATCTTGACCGACGTTACTCTCCCAATCATCTTCTGATACTTCCGTTGCATTTTTCAAATCTTCTGCCATTGATGAATCTAGCACATACCGATACATTTTAATTGGGAGTATCGTCCAGTACATACCTTCTTTAAAGTCTATCGTCACTTCATAACTTTTCGCTCTAAATGCTATTAATGTAAAAAAAACCAGAAATAAAATGCGAAGTAAATCCATCGTCTCTCCATAGACACAGCTTACAACTCGTCCTGAGTTGCAAAAAAACTACTCTATCTTGCTAGCACTACAAAACCATTTGCCGTTAAGGCCAACCATGTATGTTTTTCCAACAACAAACTCTTGTGGCCCATTTTTCAAAATTGTTATTTCAAAATTTTCAATTCCATTTTGAAAATTTGTACTTTCGACAATCTGCTTTAGCAAAAAACTAACTTTAACTTTTTCTAATTGAACGCTAGCTAAAGCATAAGGAGCTTGAACGTTGTCTACTGAAGTAACTTCCCCTATTAATAGATCGGGACACTGCCCATCTACTGTTACCCCGCGGATCTCACCTGATACAAGCAATGTCATAAAGACAATTACTACCAATATCCCTCTTATTCCCGCAATAGTCACATCCAAGCTCCTTAACTATAAAATCTTCCTTGATTACATCGGCCCATCCTAGGCCTCATACAAAACATAAGTGCAGGATACGTGCCAAAATTAACTATGTGATTGCTCGAAGAACGAGGTGACTATTTGACACTTTCTAGGAAATTTCTAATTTTTTCGGTAAAAACATCCCACCGATTCGCGGTTTTGGTTGGAGGCATTTAGCACCATCATCGCGACATCTACAGCGTTTCTTAAACCTATTAATTCATCTTTTAACATCGAATTGCGATAAAATCTTTGAATCTCATCACGCAACTCTTTAAACATCGCATTTGCTCTTAAGATCCTATTGGAGGATCTTGCAATACCCAAATAATTCCACATAGTCTGCTTGAGTGTCAGCCAATCCTGTTGAACTAAGGCCAAATCGGGCTCAATCGTTCCATTCTCCCACTCTCTTATTTTATTATCAGGATATATCTCTATGTTATCTATTTTTTCAATAATATCTTCAGCTGCAAGATAACCAAAAGTAAGGCCTTCGAGTAATGAAGTTGAGGCAAGCCGATTCGCTCCATGAAGGCCCGTGCAGGCTGCTTCTCCAACAGCATAAAGATGTGGGATACTTGTTTGCCCTTTCATATCTGTTTTTATCCCACCACAAGAATAATGGGCAGCTGGAACGACAGGAATTGGAACAGTTGTTATGTCGATACCTTTATCTTTGCAATGAGAATAGATCGTAGGAAATCTCTCTTTTATCCATTTAAAGTCTTTATAAGATATATCTAAATAGACACACTCATGCTTAGTTTTGATCATCTCATCTAAAATAGCTCTAGAAACCACGTCTCTAGGGGCCAACTCAGCATCATGATGGTAATTTTGCATAAAATATTCACCATCTGAATTCATCAAACGGCCACCTTCTCCTCTTACTGTTTCGCTGACAAGAAAACGTCTATGAGTAGAACGGTCAAAAAATGTTGTCGGGTGAAACTGAATAAACTCCATATTAATAATTTGGGCCCCTGCTCTAAATGCCATAGCATGGCCATCACCTCTAGAACCTTCCGAATTGGAATGGTGAAGATAAAGTGAACTTATCCCACCAGTAGCTATAACTGTTACTGCCGCATGAATTTTAATAACCTCTGAAGTTAGTCTATTAAAAACATAAGCTCCAACCACTTTATTTGGTTCGTATCTTTGTTTCAAATTCACACCTGAATGTGAAGGTGTCAGCAAATCGATTACTGTATGTGATGTTAAAAATTTTACATTATCTTTTTTTTCTAAAAGATATTTGCAAAGTGATGTCTGAATCTCCTTACCTGTATAATCTCCATGGTACAAAATTCTTTTTTTAGAGTGTGCAGCCTCTTTTGTATAAACGAGATTGCCAGAATCATCTTTTGCAAATGATGTTTTTGCTTTCTTAAGCAAAACATCTTCTAAAATATCACCTGAGCGCTTCAGTAAAACATCAATCGCTTCAACACTTGATGTTCCAGAACTTGCGCTTTGAATGTCATGCTCAATCGAATCGTCATCCTTTGCTATATATATAATTCCACCCTGAGCATAATTGGTATTGGTTTCGTTTGGATCAGCATCTCTAGAGACTATCGCCACTTTTTTTCCCGCATCGGCCAACTTGGCCGCAGTTGATAATCCTGCAATTCCACTTCCAATAACTAACACATCAAATTGATATGAAGCCACTCTCAACCTGCCTTTGATATTTTTAAAGATATATCTACAATAGGAGCATTATTAGTAATTGCCCCGACGCTAATTGCATCGACACCACTAATTAAGTACCTATCAATATTTTCTAATTTTATTCCACCAGATATTTCATAAGTAATACCCGCAGGTTTCATCTGAACCGCCGTTACCACATCGTCTGGTGTAAAATTATCTAACATTAAATGGCGAATCTTTAAATTGATTGCCTCTTTTAATTCTGTTAATGAATGAATTTCCACTTCAATTGAAGAATAAAAGGTTCCAATTGAGTTAAAAAAATTAACCGCCTCAGTGATTCCTCCAAAAAATTTCTTGTGATTATCTTTAACCATCCAAAGATCTTGTTGGTCAAATCTATGATTAAATCCACCACCAACTCTAACAGAGTATTTTTCTAATGATCGTAGACTAGGGGTAGTCTTTCTTGTATCAAGAATTTTTATTCCATATTTTTCTGCCTTATCCACAAATTTTTTTGTATATGTAGCAATAGAAGATGATCGCTGTAATAAATTTAATGCCAAACGCTCTCCAGTTAGTGCAGTCGCAAAGGGAAGTGCAAAGATCAACTCATTTGAATTTTCTTGATTGACATATTTTCCTTCGTATTGAAGTAAGCTATTATCTATATTAGTTGCACCCAGTGCTTCAAATACTGCTGTAAAATACTCCATTCCAGAAATAACCATTTCAGATTTAAACTTCAAATGACAGCCTACCATTGTAGTTGGAAGTCTCGAGGTATAAAAGTGGTTTTTATCTACCCCATCTTCATCAAGAAAAGCTCTCACATACTCAACAAATAAATTTTTAGAACTCATTGCAACATCCTACATATAAATTGTCGCCAATCTACCTAATCTTTTCAAAAAATACTAGCTCTTAATGATTAGAAAACTTGAGATAAACAAACCCTGCATTTTTTAACTTACTACCTTCATCATTATTATTATCTATGTGATTAAACTCCATAACGAGATCACCACTTACATTAACGTACTCTTTTAACGGAAGAATGAAACGCACAAAACTTTTATGGCCACGCTCAGTAAAAATATCAAATTTACCATCTTTGACTCTGTCATATCTGTGACCTACGTCAATTTCAATTGGGATTTTTTTATCATCTCGGTAGGTAGCTTCAAAAATAGCTGAATCAACTATACTCCCTGCTTCATATATTGCCTTAAGGACGGGCGTAGAATCCTTGCTCTTTAATGTACCATCAACTACTGCATATTTATAATTAACAGGACTACGATTTGCTGAATCTACAGACAACTCATCACTACCATATTTAAACTCAGCTCCAAGACCGGCCGTCACCTCAAAACTTTTACCATCAAGTGCCATAAGCTCTAATCCGACATCACCTCTATACTTGTTTTTAGAAATAGCTACATTATAGACATCATTACCAATATTTTTTAAATCACCACCAACACTATCAGTTATACTTTTTGAAACGCCAAAGCTGATCTTTGGAGTTTCATCTGTTCCAATTTGATTTTTATACACATACTCTTCATCTAAATAGCGTTTTAACTTCACTTGATCTTGATCAGAAATTTCATTGTCACTAATTAGCGATATTAAAATATCGACCTTACCATTATGCTCTTCTTCATTTACCAACCAGTGATAGTCGATACCGTCGGCACCATGAAAAATTAAACTGTTTATGTCTCGAGAATGATTGTTATATATCATATCTAAAAGCATTGACTCGACAACAAAATCTTGTTTCCAATTAACATCGTAAACTTTACTCTGCTTACCATACAAACTACCCAAATGAGAAACTGGATATATCTTTCCATTATAAACCCCATGCTTTCCTCCAGTGCCTACTACAAGTGATATAGCTGGAAGCCCACTAATGTCTATATGAGAAACAAAATTAATGTCATACACCCCAATTTTTTGTAGAAATTTTGCCTTAGTGTTTGCAAAATATTTAAGAGAGGGTTTCTTATTCTTAACATTTAAATATTTCAACAAACATTTCAAGCTTGGGGCTTTGGGATCTTTAAACAACTTCTCTACAAGCTCAAGCTTATCTTTAACCTTAAGTAAACTTGCCCGTTTTAATATCTGGTCTAGATCATTTTTGGCCTTACAACTTGAGAGCGCCTCGGCCAGAAGATTTACGCTGTCATAATTAAACTCAAAAACATTGTGAATATTATACGGGCCCTTTACTACCGCGTTTTTTTTATGACAAGGGCCAAGCGAGAAACTAGACACTGTCCCTTCAATATCAAAAATATCTTTTACCATCTCCATAGTAAATTTTGTTTGTTTCATGCCATTTGGATTATACGCGCTCATCTCTTTCGCAATAGGAACATAATCGCTGGCCAAATTAGTGATAGCTTCAAAAGATGAACAGGTCATACATTCACCTTTAGCAGATGAAGCATCAATATTTGTGATTAGATAAATGACAACAAGGATTGCCCGTAACATAAAGCTAGATATCCTTCATGATTTTATAAAAAGAATTATTTGATAAACCTAACTCTTTCACGGTCTCTCTGACTTTATTATCATTCTTATTTAAATAATGAGTGATAACTTCTTTCTTGATGTGTCTAAGAAAATCTTTAATGCCCTCTTTTTCAATATAAGAAAAGTGGGCCTCATTAACAAATCCTGTCGCAGCGATCGTTTGTTTTGCCTTAATAATATGTTCAGGAAGATCTTCCACCCTAATAATACCGTCACCTTTTAATTGCAACATTTTATTAATCTTCTTTAACTCTCTAACATTACCTGGCCAATTGTATTTCATTAAAACATTTATAGCTTCTTCTTGATATACAACCCTTCTTACGCTCTCCTTATTCAGATGACGTATTAATGCTGGAATATCTCCCATTCTACTTGCAAGTGGTTTAAGATTAATTTTAAACCCATCAATTCTATAATATAGATCTTTCCTAAAATCACCAGATTCTACCATCTGGCCGAGATCTTCACAGGTAGCACTAGTGAGTCTAAATTTAGTTTTTATTTTTTTTGTACCCCCAAGAGGATAAAACTCTTGCTCTTCTATTGCTTTCAATAATTTCTGCTGAACGGCCGGTGACATCGTAGCTATCTCATCAAGAAACAGCGTCCCGCCATCAGCTAGTGACAACTTTCCCAATTTTTTTGTATTTGCTCCAGAAAACGCCCCCGGCTCGTACCCAAATAGCTCTGACTCTAATAAATTATCAGGCAACTCAGCACAATTAAGAGCAACAAATTTATCATTATCAAAAACTATCTCATGTATTTTTTTTGCCAAAAAACTTTTACCAGTTCCCGTTGGGCCCAGAAGCAATACTGGCTGATCAGATTTAATAATGCTTTTTACGCTCTCTAGCTGTTTCCTTATCTCTTTATCTTCAGTAATAAAACTTTCTAACGGCCCTTGTTTCTGAGGAGAGACAAAATAATTATATGCTCGCAAAATTTTTTCAATAACATCTCGTTTATAAGGTTTTGCAAGAAAATCTTCGCACCCATTCTGATACGCTTTTAAAATTACCTTTTCGCAATCTCTTGCACTTAAGACAACTGGGTATATTCCTTTACTGTTTGCAACCGTTACAAGATCTAATCCTGCTAAATCATATTCAAGATCAAGATCAAAAAAAGCCACATCATATCTACCTTTTTCCATTCTATCTCTTGCTGCAATAGAACTATTTACATCATCAACTTTCCCAAAATCATTTAAGACAGAAACTAATCCAAGCCGCTGTAAATCATCATCTTCTACAACTAAAATGTTTAATCGTTTCATTATTACCTGACCTCAAGTGCATTAGGATAAGAAATATAAAAAGTTCCTGATGGCCGAGATCCTGTACATACACCCATTGAAGTTGTATTAGCTAGGTCATCCCAATCAGTAGCATCTAGCCAAGAACCAGCATTCTCATACTCATCGCCAGTTCTGTCCATCATCTCGTCTCCAGCAACAGCATTCCAATCTGGATTTGCAAGCTTTAGATAATCTGCATCTGAAGTAAACCTAGCGTTCCACTCTCTTACTACCACTCTAATTTTCGCCTTAACATCCCACGCTTTATCGTAACAGGTCCATTCGTAAAACGGATTTGTTTTATCACTCCGTGGCCCAGCACCAGACTCTTTAATGTAATCAGTGGCAACTGTTGTAGGGACAATGTCATTTTGAAACTTAGAATAACCAATAACCCCAGCAATATTATATTGAAGGGTATTAGTACTGCTTGCACAGAACTTGTTATAGTTTGCAAGATAGATATTACTATTGCCAAATTTTTTATCAATTGGTTTATCATAATCAAATGGTTTATCTACACCATCAGACTCCCACACTGTTTCAAATGGGCCAATATATCCATGAGCATAACCATCAAGATCGGCCCTGATTGTAGACGCCGCAAACATTTTTTCTGCTGAATCTTTACCTGGTCCTTCTAAACAGTTATTCCAAACATAGTAACCGGAACCACCGCTGCAATCTACTACCGTTTCCTTATCCGCAATATCAATACCACCATTTGCAATAGTAGCAGGATTCGGACAATTATCATTATCATCTTTAACTACACTTGCAGTTTTGTAGCGTATCGTTCCAGCATCACAATTAGGCTGACCAATATCGCTTCGATCAAAATAACATATCGGTGCTGAAATTACGTAATGATTGCCTTCACCATCTACTGGCATCGAACATCCATTTGTCTCGATCACAACAACGTGTTGTGCAGTTGTCACCTCTGTTCGCCCAGGTTGAAAATTAAAAAAAGTATACCCTTTGTATCCGACATAATCGCACGCCTCTTTTTCCACGTAAAAATTCAAGGCCATCCCATAAAAAAATAGATCTAACTCATCAGCATCTAACCAGCACAACTTTTGAACAGGAGCTCCCGCTATACCAACCGTCTCAATCTCACAAGCACCAGAGACAGAACTCTCAGCGTGCAATTTATGAGAGAGGTCAAATGTAGCTCCTTTTTTAGCTTTAGTCTCATCACCTAAAATCATCTGCGCTGTCGACGTAGTGGCCAAGGTACTTCCGCTAGGAGTACTGCTACCCTTAGAAGTCCCATTATCGACATCCCACTTATCTAATTTATCAGGCATACACCCAAATATCAGAAGAGAGAATAGTAAAACTACAGCATTAAATCTAAGCATAAGAACCACCTTTAACTCGTTGGCCGAGGTCTTTCCTCATCAACTTCTTTTCGGAGGCCTTATTAAATAGTTAACTAAAATCTTTATTAATGCAGGCAACCCTCATACCTTTCTTTGCCGTTGCCTTTATACGTGAGGCCGTAAGTGCCTACTTTTTGTGTTTTTAAAATATTAATCAAAAAAATAACAAATCGATTTAGTCGGAGAAATAGTCGGCACT
>DYOQ01000021.1:39223-42312 GCA_020720455.1 Bdellovibrio sp. | reverse complement strand
ATCCATATCTTTTTTACAATCGCCCTTCGTATGGCGTCAATTTCTGATATAGTTTATCTATTGGTAACAAGGTATTTAACTCAAGTGAAGAAGATACACATCATTTTTGAGACAATATCAAAAACAGGAGGGTCTTTATGAAATGTTTATTTATTCTTTCTGCTCTAATGATGGCTAATTTTGCAAATGCGTTTACACCCATTGTTAACATTGACCAATTGATTGGACATAAAATGCACAATGTAAAAGGTGATTCTATTAGTATTTCAAATCAGGGCGTTGTTACTATTATCTTGTCAGACGACGACGACTCATCAAAAATTATTGGACAGCTAGTTGTTCATCGTGATCACGCTGATGTCTTTACCGTTGAAGGAAAGGGCATAGCAAGAAATACTCTTATTCTTCAGGCTTTTTCATTAAACACTCAAGAGGCACGTGAGTATAGTTATGTAACGGGGGATCCCACACGTACTTTGGTAGTTGTTCGATCTTCTTTGGACCCAGAAGGAAGAAGTATAGAATTAGCTGAATAAAAATATTAGTGCTAATTCAAGGTTTGGGCCGTCAAACCAAGGCGTTGTTGCATAAATAGAAGAAACGAGTGCGGTATACCTCGATCGCCGATCTTATTTGACCGCAACACTCACTGGCATTCCAAGTTTAGTCAGTTTAGTCAGTTTATTGAGGAAAGTTTATCTCTCAAGATTTGTTTATTTCTAAACATATGGGTTTCGGCCAGACTTCTCCTGTGATAGTCAGAAGTTTTTTTCCAACCAGCACGGCCGCCGGCGGCCCACATCTCTTTTACAATACGATTCCGTTCAACCAGTTCTGGGGTTGGATTTTTTGCGAGTGAAGTTCCTGTGCGAATAGAAATCACAGGCTTTGCACCAATAGCTACTATAGCATCGAAGCAGTTTTTGTATGTGTATGCGCCATCGGCATACACGTTGCCAATATTGCTAAGATCAGAGACAAGGTGAGGCATGGCCCAATGCCGTCGGTAATGCTTTTTGAAAGCCAATGGTGAATTTCCTCATATGCCAGAAAACGAGCATCTAACAATGGCGATTGCCAAAGCTGTCGGTTTTAAGGTTCCTCCCTTCACAATTTTCCATCATGAAAAACTTGGCCATGTATACGCTGTCAAACGGTTTGACACAACAGAGAATAAAGATCATTTAAGACTAGAGGATGCCGCACAGATCTTAGGTTACTCTGTAGACGATAAATACGATGCCACCTATAATCAGCTTGCAGAGGCGATTCGGTCTTATTCTGATGTGCTGTAAAGCCTGACCTTGTTGAAATGTAGAGAAGGCTCATTTTTTGTTTTTTAACAGCTAATGGAGATATGCATTTAAAGAATTGGGGATTTTTAGAACAAGGAGATATGAATGGTGTTTTTCGCCTATCTCCTTGCTATGATCTACTAAATACTCGCCTTTCGATACCAGATGAAGACATAGATATTGGCCTTTGATTATATGAAGAAAAGAGAAAATTAACACGTGAATTATTTCTAAACTTTGCAAGGATAGCTATCTTCCTGAGCATTTAAAAATAGAATATATAAAATTGGTCGAAGAGCGATACCAAATTCTGAAAGGCCAAAACCTCAAACAATCATAATATTCCATTAAATAAATAACCGACGGTCAAAATACCAAATGCCACAACCCCAATGAACACCGCAATCAAGCGAGGTTTTAAAACTTTTCTAAGTATAATTGTTTCAGGCAAAGAGAGGCCAATAACGGCCATCATAAAAGCAAGCACGGTACCAAGTGCCGCTCCTTTTTCTAAAAGAGCATGAACAATCGGAATAATTCCAGCTGCATTAGAATAAAGAGGAACTCCAATTAGAACAGCAATAGGCACTGACCACCATGCCTCTCTTCCCATTATTGAGGCCATAAAATCTTCTGGCACATACCCATGAATACCTGCTCCAACAGCAATACCTAAAATAACATAAACCCAAACTTTTCCAACAATCTCTTTAACTGCACTAACGCCATATTCGATTCTCTCAGACCACGCTTCAGGCGTGGTTGCATCAGATAACATAGGTGCCCGAGTATCTTTGACCCAATCTTCAATATAAGTTTCCATTTTCAAACGACCAATAATCCAACCAGAAATAATTGCAATAAAAAGACCAGTCGAAAGATAAATCGCGGCAACTTTAAAACCAAACATTCCATATAAAAGAACAAGTGCAATTTCATTCACCATTGGGGCTGATATCAGAAAAGAAAATGTTACACCAAGTGGAACTCCTGCCGAAACAAATCCAATAAAAAGTGGAACTGCTGAGCAAGAACAAAATGGAGTAACAATACCAAGAAGAGCGGCAAGCACATTTCCAACCGATTCATTTTTTCCTGCTAAAATTTTCCGAGTCCTTTCTGGCGTGAAGAAAGAGCGAATAATTCCAACAAAGAATACAATGAGAGTTAATAGCATAAAAACTTTTGGAACATCGAAAAAGAAAAATTCTAATGATGCTCCAAAGTGTGCCCCTTCTTCTAGTGGTAGTAATGAATATGTGATAAATTTTGATATTAGGGAAAGGTTTAAATATAAAGCTATCCAAACAATTAAGGCAACAATACCTATAATAATTTGATTTCTTAATTTTATGCCACTTTGTTTTTTCATTTTTATATTTCCTCAAAAAGATAGGTAAGCCTTTTAACAAGTTCATCTCGTACACTTCTAAAAGATTCAATTTCATCAGTAGGATCAGGTAATCCCCAATGAAAACGTTTGGCGTTGCCTAAAAAAACAGGACATTCTTCTTCGGCACAAAGAGTAATTACAACATCAACTCCAACAGAATCTATCGTGTCAACTCTTTTAGAGAAATGCTCAGATATATCAATATCTATCTCCAAAAGGGCCATAATTGCGAGAGGATTTACCTGTGAAGGTTTTGATCCTGCTGAATAAATTTTCACTTTGCCCATCACAATTTTTTTTGCAATTCCTTCTGCCATTTGACTTCTGGCAGAGTTTGCCACACAAAGAAACAGAATATGATTGGGTGAAATACTCTTAATCTGATCTGCGTCTAATTTCCA
>DYOQ01000021.1:0-39123 GCA_020720455.1 Bdellovibrio sp. | reverse complement strand
GAAACAGAATATGATTGGGTGAAATACTCTTAATCTGATCTGCGTCTAATTTCCAAACCATAAGAAAGTCTACCCTTTAATAAGAGTAGCGATGTCTTCTGGTGATAGAAGTTTTCCAGATGACTTAACAACACCATCAACAACAATTGCAGGTGTAGACATAACTCCTGCGCTCATAATTTTAGCAATATCTTCTATCTTTTCAACGTCAGCAGAAATACCGGTCATTTTTATTGCAGAAAGTGTATTCTCATAAAGTTTTTTACATTTAGGACAACCTGTGCCCAAAATTTCAATTTTCATAGATCCTCCGTACATGGAAACTATATTATATAACTTTCTTAATTTGTAAATTTTTCCCAAGAGACGAGAGAATTGAAGCTAGTATCTTTTGATTCTCTACATTATCAAGCTTAATAAGAAAATATGTTGTCCACAATCCATCTTGTCTAGAATCAATAATCCCAGATGCTTTCAGTTTTTTAAGATGCTTTGAAACACTTGGTTGGGTAATTTTTAGAACATGTGCCAACTCACAGACACAATAGCATTTATGGTGGAGCAAACCAATGATTCTTAGTCTATTTTTATCGGCCAATGCTTTAAGCAAAGATTCTATATGCTTCATATATCACAACACCTCAAATTTTAATCACTCTTTTTTTATACTACCATTCCACTCGTCATTTTAAAAACATTCAGCTAGGATTGATAGCTTAATAATTTATTAAGGAGAATTCAATTGAAAGAGTTAAACTTAAGAGTTGTTCTACTTGGAATTGGCCTGTGTGCGCTTGCCTCTGCAGCGACACCGTATGTAACACTTAAGCTAGGAATGAGTGTTGATCTTACAATGGGAGGAATGTTTCTTACTGCATTCTTATTCTCAAATCGCTATAGCAATAAGGAATTGGCAATCCAGCTAAATATCATTCAAAGTATGATCGCTGCATGCTCTGGTATTGCATTCATGGTCGTCATTCTTGCTGCGTTTTATTACATCAAAGTAGTTTTTAATAGAGATATTGGTTTTAACCCAAGCTTTATGCAAATGTTTATCTGGTTGCTAGTTTCGGCAAATCTTGGAATCTTTATGGGTATTGTCCCACGTAAAGCTATATTAAAAGATCGCACAATTCCTTGGCCAACAAGCAGAGCAAATCTGAGTGTCGCTCAAACGCTATCTGATCCTAGCGAAGGAGAAAACACTGGCCTCAAAAGAAATGTACTCTCAATCAGTACTGCTGTTGCAGGATTTCTCACATTCCTAAGAGACTCATTTGGAGTAATTCCATCTATCGTAGGAAATGCCACTTTGAACATGTCCATGGGCCTAGAGCTAGCTGCAATTGGACTAGGAATGCTTGTTCCTCTCTCCGTTGGTCTGTCTGGACTTCTTGGTACTTGGTTCATTAATATGTTTGGAACAAAAGTTGCTAAGTTATCAGCGCTATCTGGAACCCCTTCAACTATTTTCGATACCTGTATGGCCAATATTGATAAGTACTCTACGCTTACAGGACAAGAACAAAGCACCACCCTTGAATTTTTGGTCAACAACTGTGGCAAGGCAGCAGATTTTGTTCAGTCAACATCACATTTTAAATATGTTGTTCAATGGATGATGTGGCCCGCAACTGCAATGATGATTGCAGCAGCAATAACTAGCGTAATTATTCCTGTTGTAAAAAACTGGGTTGAAAAAAGAAACGCTGATTATCTTGAACCTGAGCATATTTCTCTAGCGGATGAAGAAATTCCTTGGTCATGGATCATAGGTGGTATCGCATCGAGCGTAATTATTCTTGTGTGGATTACTTGTTCTTGGTTTGACATGCCATGGGCCCAAGTTCTTCTTGCTATAGCAATACAGCCAATTTTAGTTATTGCTGGGCTTCGCGTTCTTGGTATTACAGGTTCTGGCCCAGTCTCTCTAATGGCGAATGCCACTCAGTTTTTATTTGGAATCTTATGGCCAGCTCAGATCAAATCAAATTTAACCGCTGCATATATTAGCGCAAACCCTCAAGCATCTTCTGAAAACGTAGTCCCTTCGTTCTGGGTAGCTCAAAGAATTGGCGGAAAGTTCACAACACTAATTATTGCACAATTAATCGTTGTTCCTGTCGGTGCTTTCTTAACACCGTTAATGTTTCAGATTTTACAAAAAACTTATGGCGTGGGACTTGGTGCTGGACAACTGTCTGCACCAACAGGTTTAAAAATTGCAACGCTTGCGATTGTGATGGAAAAGGGACTTAGCTATTTACCACAAGGGGCCTTACAAGCATCTGTCATTGCTATTTTCATAGGCATTGTATTTGAACTTCTTTTAGCAATCAAGAAAACAGATGCAAGTGGAAACAAGGTTAGCAAATTTTGGTGGATACCAATTCCATCAGCATTTGGTTTTGCACTCATTCTTCCTCCATCGCTTAACATCGGGATAGCAATTGGAAGTATAATTTCTACTGTTTGGGGAAAATTTTCTCCAAAAGAAAAAGGTAGCTTTAATTTATTAAATGCTCCTCTTGCATCTGGATTAATTGCA
This sequence comes from Bdellovibrio sp., assembly GCA_020720455.1. Classification (GTDB taxonomy): domain Bacteria; phylum Bdellovibrionota; class Bacteriovoracia; order Bacteriovoracales; family Bacteriovoracaceae; genus DYOQ01. The sequence continues at coordinate 36,572 of DYOQ01000021.1, read as the reverse complement.
GGAGAAGCAATAGTGGGATCAATATTATTACCTCTTATTTCCGTGCTCATGGAGTTTTTTTCATAAAGAAATTCTATACCAACTGGAAAAATTATGAATGTCGTCACGCTTAAAAAAGGAAAGGAAAAACAGATTAAAACAAGGCACCCTTGGATTTTTTCTGGTGCCATAAGCGGTGTTAGTGGGAATCCAAATCCAGGAGATACCATCACCGTTGTTGATAGTGATGGAAACTTCTTAGCACTTGGACAGTTTTGTCCTCCTGGCTCTTCAATTGCACTTAGGCTTATGGAATGGCGAGATAATGTTCCAGTAGACGACTTATGGATCAATGAAAAAATTGATTCTGCAATCAAGCTTAGAGAAAAATTATCGCCAAACACTACGACAACTAACTTAACAAGAAGACTTGTTCATTCAGAGTCTGATTTTCTTCCAGGCGTAATAGTCGATCAATACAGCGATGTATTAGTCATTCAACTATCAACCCATGGTGCAGACAAGCAACGTGACGTAATTATACATGCCCTTAAAAGCAAACTACAACCAAGCTGTATTTATGAACGAAGCGATGGCGATGGTAGAAAATGGGAAGGTCTTCCGCCTCAGCGAGGAGTTGTATATGGAAAATTACCAGAAGGTGATTTAACTATCATGCAAGGTGATGTGAAATTTAATATATCAATCGTTGATGGCCAAAAAACTGGATTCTATCTCGATCAAAAAGAAAACAGAATTGAGGTGGCAAAATTAGCAGCAAATGCACAAGTACTCGACTGTTTCTCTTATTGCGGAGGGTTTACAATCCCCGCGCTTGCAGCAGGAGCAAGTCATGTAACGTCTGTTGATAGTTCTGCAAATGCACTTGCTCTTCTTGAAAAAAATTTAAAGCTTAATAATTTAGATTCTTCTAGGCAACAAAGCATAAAGGCGGATGTCTTTGAGTATCTAAGAGAAAATTATAAAACCGAAAAACGTTATGATATGATAATTCTTGATCCTCCAAAACTAGCACCAGATAGGGGAAGCAGAGACAAAGCAATGCGTGCATATAAAGATATCAATCTGCAAGGATTGCGAAGCTTAATGCCTGGAGGGATTTTAGCTACTTTTTCTTGCTCTGGAAGTATATCATCCGAAGATTTTCGTATGGCCACAGCATGGGCGTCTATTGATGCTGGCAAAGAAATTCAAATAATCAAACAACTCCATCAAGCAGGTGATCACCCAATAAGAATCTCCTTTCCCGAGTCAGAATATTTAAAAGGATTGCTCGTTCGAGCGGTATAAATTCTAAAGGAGAATATTTATGACAAATATTGATTGGGCAAAAGAGTTTCCGGGGGCGGTTACAATCTGCGATACTAACGGCATCATTCTTTATATGAACAAAAAATCAGAAGAGGTTAATAAGGACTTTGGAGGTAAAAGCTTAATCGGTAAAAGTCTCTTTGACTGCCACCAACCACGATCGTGTGAAATAATAAGACAGATAATCGCAACTCAACAGGCCAATAACTATACTATCGAGAAAAAGGGGAAGAAGAAATTTATTAATCAATCTCCATGGTATCAAAATGGTACAATTGCTGGATTGGTTGAAATCTCGCTTGAGATTCCTGAACAGATGCCACATTTTATAAGATCATGACAATTTATTTTTATTCTTACTCTCTATCTTGGCAGCGTTTTGATCAACGGCCTTAAGCATTATATTTTTTGCATAGTGTACCAACACTACAAGAGCTATTAAAAAAAGAACTAGGAGTATACTTCCAAACTTCATTTTTTTCACAAGTTTTTCTAAATAATCAAGATTCTCTCCAAACACTTTTCCAACGTAAACCCAAACAGGAACAGAAATTGAAGCAGCAAGGCCATCAATTAATAAGAATTTAAAATACGAATCTTTCGCTGATCCTAAAAAAAAGTACGTAGGAGCTCGAAGTCCTGGCAAAAATCTTGTAAAGAAAATAATCATCCGGCCATATGATTTAGAATATCTCGCTGCAGTTTGTATCATTGATGGTTTTAATATTTTAGAAACAAAACGAATTTTGAATAAACGCTCACCCCATAATCTTCCAATCCAATAAATTATTGAATCTCCGGCAAGAACTCCCAACATACAAACAATTAATGCTTCCCAAAATGTTGTTATATCTGTTGCCACCATCACGCCACTGGCAACAATGCTTATGTCTTCTGGAATTGGAAGACCAAGCCCACAAAGCACGAGGACTACGAAAACTATTAAAAGTCCTCTGCGTTCACTATACATGACTAATGAGAGTAATTTATCAAACATGGAAAAAAGGATACCGCTTTCTTTAGCAAAAAACTATGCTTGTTGCGAAATTTTTAGCTCAAACAGGATAAATACCTCTACTCATGTTTTATATGTTTATTATAGTTAAACCAGTAATAAAGAACTGGGACCAGCGGAATAGAAAGCAAAGATGAAATAATCGCACCAAACATCAAGCTTATCGCTAGCCCTTGAAAAATAGGATCAAAGAGTATAACCAGCGCAGCGACAACAACGGCAAGTGCCGTTAAAAGAATCGGCCTAAAACGTACAATGGTAGACTCAATTACTGCATTTTTTAAGTCAGAACCTTCTGTTATTCTTTGATTAATAAAATCAACTAAAATAATCGAATTTCTAACCGTAATTCCTGCTCCTGCAATAAAACCAATCATAGATGTTGCCGTAAAAAATGAGTTCATTATTAGGTGGCCAGGAATAATTCCAATTAGCGTAATTGGAATAGGCAGAACAATTATTAGTGGAGTAATAAATGAATTATACTGTCCAATGACAAGAATCATAATAAGAATAACTGCAATAAAAAAAGCTATCCCTAAATCTTTAAACACTTCTAACGTAATATCCATTTCACCATCCCACTTCAATATAGGACGCTCATGTGATTCATCAAATTTGTCGGTATAAACAACATCAATTTTCTGTTCTTTAATTTTGTCCTCAATTCCAAAAATCGCATATACTGGACTTTCCTCTTCACCAGCAACTTCTGCCATTACATAAGACACCCGTTTTAAATCTTTATGCATTATTGGATTTTGTGAAGTTTCTACTGAACTTTTCATAATTTGCTTTAGTGGAATTTTATCTCCTTCCATCGACGGAACAAGCATTGACATCAACTTCTCATCACTTTTCTTGTAGTCATTTGGTAACATCATCTTAATAAAGACTGGTTCGTCTTTTGTTCCAGTATGTAATTGATAAATATCAAAATTACCAAGGGCCATTGCTAACGTTGACGTCGCAAAAAGTTGCGGGATACCGTGAACTGCTCCGGCCTCTCGATCAAAGGTATATGACATCTTTTGCTGAGGAGTTTCATACGATGTATCTACCTCTACAATGCCAGATCCTTGTTTATAAATATTTTCTATAACCTTAGTGGTCTCTCTTTGAACATTTTCATCCGAATGATAAACCTCTCCTAATAGTGTCGACATTACCGGAGGCCCAGGAGGTATCTCTAACAGTTTTATTTTTATTCCAGGATTAACTTGTTCACCAAATTTTTTATTTAAATCTATTCTGACCATTTTTACAAACTCATGTCCCTGCATCTTTCTATCGTGCTTATCAAGTAAGTTGACCTGTAGGTCTGCACGAAATGCACCTTGTCTCATAAATGTATGTTTAACCATTCCACTAAAGTTAAATGGCGCTGCCGTTCCAATATATGTCTGAATGTTTTTAACGTCGCTATAATGATACAGAAACTCAACCATCTCTTTCATTTTATTTTTTGTCTCTTCAAGAGTTGTTCCTGGGACAAAATCAACTAAAACCTGAAACTCTGATTTATTATCAAATGGAAGCATTTTAACTTTTACTTTTTTATCAAGAACTAAATAAACTGAACCCATAAAAAGAACGAGCGTAGACGCAAACACTATTAAAGAATTCTTCTTTTTATTAATCATTCCTCCAATAAACGCTCTAAAAAAACGAGCAATATACGATTTATCGTCTACCACATCGTGACTATGTGCCGCTTCATCTTTACTGCTAATTTTAATCAATCTCTTGGCCGCCCAAGGAGTAACGATAAATGCAATTAACAATGAAAATAACATGGCAAGAGATGCACCGATAGGAATAGGTCTCATATATGGGCCCATCAAGCCACCAACAAATGCCATTGGCATAATCGCAACAATAACAGTAAGTGTAGCAAGAATCGTTGGGTTGCCGACTTCATCTGTTGCAATAACAATAGCAAGATCTTTTGCGTGATTATACCCTTTAAGCAAGTGACGATAAATATTTTCAACAACAACAATCGCATCATCAACCAGTATACCGATTGAAAAGATAAGAGCAAAAAGTGTTACTCTATTTAGAGTATGGCCGAGAAGATAGTAAACAAATAGAGTCATTGCAAGCGTAACTGGAACTGCAATACCAACAACAAGAGATACTCTAAATCCCATTGTTAAAGCAATTAAAACCATGACTGAAAATGTTGCAATAAAAAGATGTTCTAACAACTCATCAGATTTTTCTTTTGCCGTTTCGCCGTAGTCTCTTGTGACCAACCACTGGATGTCATCTTCAGCTTTTAAATTCTTTGATACTAACATCATCATTTTATCATGTAGTGACTGAGATAATGTTGTTGCATTTTGTCCCATCTTTTTTGTAAATGTTAATGTAACAGCACTCTCAAACTCTTTTCCAGTAAAAACATGTGAACGTGAATCATCAAAAGTTTGAGTGATTGATGCTACATCCTTAAGCTTAAGAGTCGTTCCAGACCTTCTTCCAACTGGGATAGTTTCAATGTCTTTTAACTGATTTATAAATGAACCTGCCAAAATAATTGGAACAGGTTTGCGCTCTAGTACTGGAGGGAGAAGGTACTGATTATCAGCTTTATCTATTGCATCTTTAATATCCATCAGCGTGACACCAAATTTCTCCATCACAGAGAAATTTGGTTGAATCCGAACAATTCTTCTCTCGCCACCAATAATTGAAAACTCAGAAATGCCAGATATCTCTTGAAGCTTTAATGCCATTGGATAAATTTTTTCTCGTATTTCTGCACTTGATTTATTTTTAGAATGAAACGTAATCGCATAAAATGGTACATCGTCTATCGTATAAGATTTTACGATCGGGTCCATTGCTTCTTTTGGAAAACGACCTTTAGCTGTCATGACCTTGTGATGAACCTTAACCAAAGAAGTCTCTAAATCTTGTCCGACATCAAACCTAACAGTAACAATAGCTGCGCTTTCTGCTGATGTTGAGTAAACATGCTTAACAGAAAGAAGAGAGGTCATCTCTCTCTCTAAGACGTTTGTAATTCTTTTTTCAACTTCAGCAGGTGAAAATCCAGGAGCTGGAACTACTATATCTATCATTGGAACTTTAATCTGCGGCTCTTCCTCTTTTGGTGTCATTACAATCGCAAAAAAACCAAGCAAGAAAGAGACAATAACAAAAAGTGGAGTGAGCTTCGAATTAATAAACAGTTTAGCAATGTATCCCGCTGCTCTTAAATTTGTGTCGTTTTTCATATAATTACCCTCTAAAACTAAAATTTAACTTCTTTTAAATGACCAACAAACTGATATTTTTTTGAATACAACTCTTGCCTCACGTTTAAGAGTTGCGCGTAGTTTTCAATATAATGTGTGAAATTATCAAGCATATTATATAACTCAACAGACCCTCGCTGATACTGTTGAGTTAAGATTCTCTTGTTCTCAGAAAACAACTCATGCTTCTTGGAAATTTCGCTCTCTCTGTTTTTAAGAGAAACAAGATCTTCCTGTAAAGTTTTCATCTCATTCTCTGTCTTTGCCATTTTTTCTTCATAGGCCTTAGCTTGAACTGTTTTAGCTGCTGACTCATACGCAACATTCTCATATGAACTTAAACCAAAATCCCACTTAAGCATCACACCAAACGCTTGATCACTTCCGTGCCCATTAAAATCTTCTGTTGAAATGTTATACCTGGCAAAAACTCCCATTGTCGGTAACATCTTTTTCTTTTGAAATGTGACCTTGCTGTCTAATGAGCTAATATAAGATTGCATTGCCTTTAAATCATCTCTTGTTTGAGCAAGTCCTTCCTTGCTAACGCTAATTTGATCACTCTCTTTTGCAACAGGATCAGATTCCGGAATATAGCTTATCTGAACATCTTTAATTCCTATTAGAAAATTTAGGGTCTCTTGAATTTTTTTCTTTTCAGATGTTACGACTAAATTCATTTCTCCAAGAGAGATCATTATTATTTTTGCTTGATTATAAGAGAGATAGCGATTTTTATTATCGCTGTTTTTATTATCATAAAGATCAATAATCCTCTTTAAATACTTCTGCTCATCAACTACAAATTTTTCTAGCTGATCTAAACTATGATTGGCCACAACCAACTTATAAACACTCCTCATTATCTCTTTTTCAATAAATGTTGATTCATAATTTAACGATTCACCTTGTGACTTAACCTCATCCTTTGAAGTAGAAATTAATCCCGTAATATCTACAGGTATCACTAGCTCAGCAGTTGTTAGATTGTTTGTATACCTTTCTGGATTATTCATTTTATCCGGCATCATATCACTCATCGCAAATTTTTCTTGCATAAGTTTAGAGGCAAACACTTCAACAGGGTTGTTGGTTTTATAAATCGCATGCTTCAATGAAAGCTGAGGAAAATAGTAACTATTTACTAATTTATTAGCAGCAATTACTTGATCGCGCTTGGCCCTGTTTTCTAACAACAAAGGCGAGCTCTCCTGAATTTTTGCTTGAATTTCACCAAGTGTAAATTTTGTCTGCGCAAAAGATGTAACAGAAACGCCAACAAAAATCAGAGACACCAACAAATTAATTTCTTTCTTCATATTTTTCTTCCTTATACACAAAAGTTTTTTTTAAGGGCCTTTATTAAATTAACTATCCTTTGATCTTTTATCGAGAAAAACACTCTGTTTTGATCTCTTCTTTTTTTTATTATATTTTCTGCTAGTAGGACCTTTAAATGCTGTGAGATATTCCCCTTGGTGCTGCCTAGTTTTTCCAAGATCTGTGTACCACAAAGTTCATCATTTATAAGATGACAAACTATAATCAGTCTTGTGGTATTGGACAAGGCTGCCATCAACTTAGTCAGCTCGTCGATATTTTTTTCCATCATAGCTAGCATCAAACAGAACTCAGTTTAGTGGTTTAGAAGACACTAAACTACTAAACTAGCTTCGTCAAGAGAAATTTATAGACACTTCTAATAAAAACAGTAATCCCTTAGTGATAATGAACTCTAGGCTACCACTATCAATTGACCCGGCCCTTAAAATTTTCGCTGAAGCGAAAACAGTGCTGTTTTCTAGCGAGTTTAAATATGCCCTACTAATTTTTGCACTTTTTATAATCCCGAGATTCCTTATCAGATATCACATTCAAGCTTTTCCATAAATTAATTGTACCTTACGCTCCAAAGTCTGCGTTTGGATTTTTGTTGATCATAGCAATATTGTTCCGTTTCGTTTTTATACTGTTTTACTACACAGAAGAGTAGTTTTTAAAGAAGACAAACATGAGAGTTACTCTATTGCATCATGTTTATTACCGAACCTTGTTTTTGGACTTGTGCTTGCAAACATGCTCAAAGATATATTTCATATCCCTAACTACATCTTTAATGGACTTATCATCTATACTATTGGTGTAACAGCTTATACAGCGAGGAAGCTAATAACTATAGTGGGTATGGGCCATATTAATGGTTCATACTAGATTCAATTACCCAACGAACCAGCTCACTTTTTCGTTCTGTTGGCTGCTGCTCTAATGCTTTTGTAAACTCTGGCATATCATTCTTATATCGCTCGATTAAGTTTCCATGAATGTATTGTTTAGCTTCATCTTGAGTTATTTTTCCATTTAAGACCATATTATCTAGCTCTTTGACAGTATGATGATACGTCTCTAATCTTTGAATCTTGGTAAACTCATCAAAGTTTTTTTCCCAAGAAAAATTCTCTTTAATTGCGGCAAGTTGTTTATCATGGAACAATTTTCTTTCTTCATTAGTTTTACCATAAGAATCAAATGCTTCATTTATTGCTTTCCCAAGCTCTACTCCTTGATTATTAGGATCAGTTGGGCCATATAAAATTGTACTCTTACTTTTTCCAATGCCTCCAACGTTGTGTCCAATTGGAATTCCTCCGTTATAGATAGACTCAACATCTGTTAAGCCACACGGTTCATATCTACTTGGAAGCATAAAAAAATCATGTCCAGCTAGAGTTAAACCTTTAAGATTACCCTTTACCATCCCGTCGATATATACTAGGTTTTTCAAGTTAGGATTGTTCTCTTTTTTTAATTTTTCAATAAGAGCTAATATCATTTCTCGTTCAGCGCTTCCTATTTCATCACCAACAGGGCCACCAATAATTACTTGTCCGCCCTTATTCAAAATATTTTCAATATTCTCTATGGCAAACGTCATCCCTTTTTGATTCACCCACCGAGCAAAACTAACGAATAAAGGACGATTAGTATCCATATCCATTCCGTAATTTTTCTGTAATGCTTCTTTTGCTCTTGCCTTTGTTTTGAGTATTGATTCGCCAGTCGCATTTGTGCCACCAAAAGCAAACCCTTGCTCTTGAAACTCTTTGATCACCTCTTCATTTTTTATACCATCTGCAAGCAACATCTCTTTGCTAACACCGGCCTTTACGCTTGGTGAGAGGTGAGGTCTATTAATCTCACCAAGACCATTTGTTAGGCCCTTCACTCGAAAAAAATCAATCTGTTGTTTGGCCATATTAGAATTAATCTCATTGGCGGTTCCATCGGAAACACTTAGGCCTGCGAAGAGTTCGTTCTGTTCAGCCTTTCGAACAGCAGGTGCCATCATTACAATATTTTCACCTTGTCTAAAATACTCATTGAGATCTTCGTAACTTACATTCCAAAGAGCGATAGCTCTAGCACTTTCGTTATCACCCTTTGCAGAGTAAGTGCCTAGATATTGCTCATTATGAATTAGTGGTTTTGATGATATAAGACTTAGTCCTTCGTTTTTATAATTATAAAAACTTGCTGGGGCAACATGACTATCATGAGGAATATAAATATCAGCTGACTCTTGTTTTACAATTTTGGAAATCCCTTGATTAAAAGCAGACCAAACTCTTTGCTGTCCTTCTACATCATTCTCAAGTCCTCTCATTGTATAGATTGACTCATTTTTTGCTTTATCAGGAATAACAGTAAACGTCTTAAAAAGAGGGTTGTCTAAAAAAATATATTTTGTTCCGTTTGAACTATTAAACTCATATACGCCGATATCTAGACTTTTTCCATCAACTATTACACTTATGTTTTCTTTGCGGGTTAGGGACGAAACATCGATGCCATCCATCAACATTCCAACCGCTACCGAACTACCATTCTTATTCGCTAACAACTTAGGGTACTCAACACCTAAATCAGTCATAACTGTTGAGACGCCGCCAGCAGAGATATTTAAGTTAGCGCCACTAGCTGTTTTTAAACCTGGAATATTTCCAAGCTCAACAGCGGCCATAACAACTTTGGGGCCCTTTTCCGATTTACCATCAAGTTTTTGTAACATTTTTTCAAGGGTATTTAATCGTTCAGATTTGGCAGAAAGGTTGCCGCTTTTTTCGACAGCTGAGTTAAGAATCTGCTTGAGACATCTTTTGTCTATCGAAAATGAAGAGGGAACAACTAGTGAAAATAGTAATAACCCTAAAGAAATCTTACGTAATAGTATCATTAACATTTGGCCAACTATAAAAACCACCATGGGAACTTAAATTAATATACCAAGAACACGTCTCAATAATTTTATAATCCATTGCAATTTAAGTAAATGGACAATAAGTGTCACCTGTTGACATTAATTTCTAATTTTTAACTAATGAGTTGCTATAGTTTTTTCCGAGTAGAGGGGGCCACACCTCTTCAGGATAGCTTAAGTGAAATTACTCTTTATTCAGATTATACTATTACTATCTCTATCTAATCAAGCTAACGATATTTTTCCAGAAGATACATGGCAAGAAGATGAGTATCAAAATTATTTCAAAGAAAAAGAGTTTAAATCTTTCGTTGATTTCACCTTTAAAAAAAACAAAATCCAACATACCGAATCACTTATTATAGTAAAAAATGGAAAAATAGTTTTTGAAAAATATGGGCCAAACTACAACGAAGAACAACTTCATCTTGCGTGGTCAATGACAAAAACGTTTGCAGGAGTAATTTTCGGAATAGCTCAAGATTTAAACATTATCAACAAAGAGGATTATCTATCAAAATATTGGCCAGATATTTTGCATGGGGAAGATCATGTATATAAATCTCAGTTGCAGCTGAAACATTTTTTAACAATGAGTTCAGGACTTGATTTTCTAGAAGATTATCTTTTGCAAATGAAAAAATCTGACGTTATTAAGATGCTTTATCTTGAAGGAAATAGTAATATGGGATCTTTTACTATCTCACATAAATCAAAGTACAAACCAGGAACCCGCTTTTATTATTCTAGTGGAGATACAAATCTCTTAATGTCACTACTCAAAGATGTAATGAGGGAAAGTAATTATGACTATAATACGTTTGCGTGGGAGCACCTCTTTAATAAAATTGGAATGAAAAATGTTGTGTGGGAGCAAGACCCCTCTGGGACTTTTGTTGGATCATCATACATTTATGCTACACCTAGGGATTATGCTCGCTTTGGACTACTTCTAATAAGAGATGGGTGGTGGAAAAATACACAGGTTATTTCTAAAGAGTGGCTAGACTATATGAAAACATTAAACACTGCTTTTACTGGAGGAGAAAAACCTTACCCTAAAAAATCTTACGGGGCACATCTTTGGTTGAATCGAAAAATTCCAGAAGTTGATATTAAGAAACAGCTAGAAGCAGCTCCAGAATCAACTTTTATGGCCCTCGGCCATGCAGGACAATTTATAATCATGATTCCAGAATATGATCTAGTAATCGTAAGAAATGGCCAAGATAACTATTGGGGAATCAACAAAGATAAAATGATAACCCTACTTCTAAAAAGTTTTAAAAAGGATTAACCATGAAACTACCATCAATATTTTTTTTAATTCTAACCTGTACTATTTCCATGGATCTTTTTTCTAACGATGACTTTTCGTTCACATACTTATTTAATAGACAACGTGCTAAAGAGATTTGCTCTTGTCATTTTATCGAACAGTTACCAATTGATCTTTGTGTTTCAAGAGTCTCTCAATTTGGTTCAAAATTCAAATACGTAATTAATGATAACGAGAAATGGGTAGAAACAGGTAAAAGTAAAAAAGCAAAAGCAAAAGCAGAATATACGTCCTTGCAAGGTTGTAATCTAATTAAATAAAACACTCAACTATCAATTCGGCATTAAGTGTTTTGGTTCAATAGTCGATAAATATTAACTATTGTTTGAGGATTATAAGCAATGAACCTATTCTTAAAAATTTTATCTAAAACAACATCATTTATTTTTATATTTTATGCCGTAATCTTATGGCCATTACATTCAACAGAAGAAACCAGAATTAAAATTCTTATCGGTCCAGAAATGACTTTCACAAATGAAACCATTAGAAATGATACTACTAAATTTTATTTACCGAAATCAGAAAACACTAAAAATATGAAACTATTAATCTCTCTGATAAAAGAAAAATGCTCAGAATGTACCGTGGTGATGGACAGTCCATCTTCTCCTTCAGCTAAAATTATTTATCCTGATGGCTGGTATTTTATCATAAGTATTGACCCCGCAGTTATAGAGGTCAATACTTCACCTATGTCGGTAGATAAACTCAGAGAGGTCTTGGATAGAATAAAAAAAGATCTTTATATAAACGCTGAGAGTATTGACCTTAGACCACACTCGATTGATGGAGGTGGACATATCCACATTGATCTCAAGTCGGCATTCAATGATGATTCTAAAAAATTTAGAAATTTTGTTGTTGATTTTTACAACCACAAAGAACTTTCTCAAGGGATATTAGGTAAATGTCGTAATAATTCTCCACATATTTGCGACTTGCCGGAAAGGAATAACGATGATTTTAAAGCTGTTATTAACAAATTTGATAATGCAGGTGGAGCGATTTCTGATCTAACCGCTGCAATTCATTCAAACGTATATACTGGAGCAAAATGGGGGCCGGTTGAAAAATACCAAGCGTTAAATTTAACCAGAGTGGTCGAGAAGGATTTACCGATAGAAGATAGAACCATTGAAATTCGTGCCATCCGGCCCCAGGGTAGCCCAGAAGCATTATTATTACAGGCACGTCTTTTTGAAGAAAGAATTAATTTTCTTAATAAACAGACAGGCGCTATTCCTATTAAGGACAATATGGATACTTATACCCCTAGACAAAAATTTATCTATTTTAAAAATTACGTAGAAGAAACTGGTCTAAAATGGGCCGACTATGCAGGATTAATTCCAAATGAGTATGATAAATATATTTGGCATGAATTGTTGCAAGCAAGTGACCCAGAACTTAAGTTCAAATACCTAAGAGATAAAATTAGAAATATGCCGTATGATTTAGCAGACGAGACTCTCGCGCTTGTTTTTGAAAAACTTGAGCAATTTCCTCCAAGTAAACAGACTCAGGTTGTAACTGATGAGCTGGTGGCACGTAAAAGCTATCTAGAAATAACACGTCCACATTTTAAGAAACTATTGTTGTCCAAAAATTGGAAAGATAGTGCGGGCCCAGTCCCACTCATCAATAACAATTCATACAATGAATGCATCTCTGATATCCTAACTGTTTTGTCATATTAAAACTAAACATTGGCAATAAACTTCATGATTTCTATTGTTCAGAAGCTCCAAAAAGGTTACTGAGCCTGATTTTTGCCCACGACCTAAATCTATCAATATATGAATAAGCTGCTGGAACAACAACCAAGGTTAACAGTGTCGAACTGACAAGGCCTCCAACAATTGCAACACCCATACTAGTACGTTGTTTTGAAGCCTCGTTAAGACCGATTGCGATTGGGATAGTCCCCGCGATTAGTGCCATCGTTGTCATCATGATCGGTCTAAGCCTAGTTCTTCCTGCAATAATAATTGCTTCATAGCGGTCAACGCCCTCTTGAACTTTCTTATTGGCATAGTCTACAAGTAGAATTGAGTTTTTTGTTGCAACACCAAGAAGCATGATAATTCCTATCATTGAAAAAATATTAAGAGATTCACCACTAAAATATAAAGCCACTAAGCTTCCAGCAACGGCCAAAGGAAGCGCCAACATAATAGTCAAAGGTGTAACAAACGATTCGTATAAACTTGCAAGAACCAAGAATATAAAGAGTATTCCTGAAAGCATAGCAAACATCATTGAAGTTCCAAGCTCTTTAAAATTTTCTGCTTGTCCAACAAAAACAAACTGAGATTCCGTCAACTTAAAATCATTTATCATGATTGACTTAACCTGATTCATCAAATCTCCAAGACCAGCACCGGGAGCGATGTCTGCACTAATCTGAACCATTCGGTTTCTATCTTGTCGATTTATCTTTGATGGCCCAACAGCGTCTTCAGGTTTTGCCACATCTGAAAGTTTTACTAATGAACCATTGATATTGGGAACATATATTTTTGAAAACTCAGATTTTAAATCTCGCTGATCATCTTGCATCCTAACTCGTATATCGTATTCAATTCCATTTTCTCTAAACTTTGCCGCTTCTAAACCTTCAACCTGAACTCGTAGATCCCTACCAATTGTTGAAGTAAGAACACCAAGAGCTTCACCTCTTTCTTTATCTGGCACAATCCTAAACTCAGGTTTTCCTGGTCTGAAATTTATATCTGGGTCTTTAAAACCTGGAATGGCCTTAACCTTATCTAACGCTGCTAATCCGATTTTTTCAAGCTCCGCTAAATCTGGCCCAAAAATATTTACGTTAAAGGGGCGCATACCGGCACCGACGTTGTCAAAATCTTTAACAGCAGGATTTGCGTATGCGTAATGTTTTAAATCAGTTCTAATTTTTTCCTTAACATTAGATGTCCTTACGCCGGGTCTTTCTTTAAATGGAATTAAGCGTACGTAAATACTTGCTTGATTAGCGTCCCCATCGGCATTTCCAACTGTAACTGCCCTTGTTTCAACCTCTTTGTTTTTACCTATAATTTCTGAAACTTTTAATGCAAGTTTAGTCATTGCTGATAAATTTGTTCCTGGTGGAAGGTCAACTGAAACATTAAACTCACCAGAGTCTTGAGTTGGAAGAAATGTTTTTGGAATATATTTTCCAAAATTCATACAAACTAAAAATATTAAGATGCTGATTCCAATCGTTAACATTGGTCGTCTAACGACTTTTCTTAAAAGCTTCTCGTAAAAATCATCGAGCCAATCTTGAAATATTCCAAATGATTTTGTAAGAAAACCCAAAGTATAATCATATAATTTATTTGTCTTGCGTTCGCCGTGCTTGCCTGCAAAATATGCTGATAACATTGGCGCCATTGTTAGAGCATCAAAAAGACTTATGGCCATAGCAAAACAAACGGTCAAACCAAACTGTTTAAAAAATTGTCCCGTAACACCTTTTAAAAAACCCAGAGGGCCAAAGACAGCAATTACAGTAAGCGTTGTTGCAATAACAGCAAGTGTCACTTCAACAGTACCATCATAGGCAGCGAGCCTTGTCTTCTTTCCCATTTCAACATGGCGGAAAATATTTTCCCTCACAACAATCGCATCATCAATTAAAAGTCCAACTGAAAGACTAAGCGCTAAAAGTGTCATAATGTTAATTGTATATCCAGCAATCGCCATTAATATAAATGCGCCGAGAAGTGAGTTAGGTAGTGCAAGACCAGTAATAATCGTTGACCTAATATTGCCAAGGAAAAGAAAGACTACAACAACTGCCAAGATAGCGCCAATAAGAATAGAGTCTTTTACATCTTCAACGTTAGTTTTAATCCACTTTGATCCATCGCGAATCATATTAAGACGTGATTGATGAGTTGATTTCGAAAGTATCACATTTACTTCATCCATTTTTTTTAAAAGATTATTTACAACAGCAATTGTGTTTGTACCTGACTGCTTATAAACGTAGATAAAAAGTGATTTCTTATCATTCAAAAATGTCCTTGAAGTCTCGTCTTCGAGCGTGTCTAGAACACTGCCAATATCTGAAACGCGAACTGCTTTTTCATTCCCAAAAAAATTGACCACAAGATTTTTAATCTCTTCAATCGTTTTAAACTGCCCAACAGTTCTATAAATTGTCTCTTGATCTCCAACTGATTTTTTACCACTTGGGATATCTTCTCCTGCACCTGAAATTCTCTTAGCTACTTGGCCCGCAGAAATTTCAAAAGACTTAAGCTTTGTTCTATCTAGTGCAACGTGTATCTCTCTTTTTCTTCCACCAAGAACTTTAACTAATCCAACTTGATTTACTTGTTCTAGTTTAGGCTTGATGACATCCTCTGCAAGATCATACATCTCAGCAGGAGGTAGTTCAGATTGAAGTGCTAAAATTAAGATAGGCATATCAGAAGGATCAATTCTTCTGATGATCGGTTCTTTAATATCTTCTGGTAGTTTTCTTTTTGCTCCACCGACACGATCTCTTACTTGCTGTTCAGCATACTTTACATCTGTTTCAAGAGTAAACTCTGCAACAACAACACTGATACCTTCTTGATTAATTGAACTTAATCTTTTAATCCCGGAAAGAGTACTAATCTCATCCTCAAGCGGCTTAGAGACAAGTGTTTCAATCTCAGAAGGCCCTGCTCCTGGGTACGGTGTCGTCACAGTAACAACAGGAAACGTTACATCTGGAAAAAGATCAACACCTAGACTTTTAAATAGCATCACTCCTGCCACTACAGAAAGAATAACAAGACAAGTAATAAACGTAGGTCTTTCAATTGAGAGTTTAGCGAGATTCATTATCTACTCCATAAAGCTTCATTTGAGCAGCAAGCTGTAACAGTTCAGCCGTTGTTTTCAGTCTGATTTCTTGAGACTTTAAATAATCTGTCTCAAAGTTTAAGACCTGAAAAAGAGTTGTTCGTCCTAGTTCTTGACGCTTTCTCTCGTAATCAAGTTTTTCTTTTTGTGCAGCTTCAAGAGAATTGGCATCTACAAGCCTCTCTTTTGCTTCTCGAAACTTTCTAAGAAGATCATTCCAGTCTTGTTCAAGAAGAAATTTTTTCCTTTGCAAATTATATTCAGCTGATATTTTTTGCTCCTCATAACCATCTCTGACACTTTTTGAATCTAAAAAAGTAAGTGGCGAGGAGAAACGAATCCCTATTGCGGAAGTTGGCCGATTAGAAGCAAAACTTTCACTAAATGCTTCAGACTGCGTGGACTCTTTACTGTTAAACGCGTAGATGCCGAACAACTCTAACGTCGGTAAGTTTTTTTCTTGCCCTAACTGAGACTGCGACTTCAACGCGCTTGATTGCTCAATCATGGCCAATAGATCTTCTCTTTGAATGGCCTTCTCTGGGATTTTCATTTTAGAAAGTACGGAAACAGAAACAGAAAGAGGTGACAGAGTTTGATCAACAATACTTGAACTTAAACCTCTTGAATTATTAAACGCTGTAGCGGCAGATTGAAGCTCATTTCTTGCCATCTTAAGCTCGAGTTGTCTTGACTGTAAAAGCGTTGTCGCCTGAAGCAAATCAGACCTATCTGCAAGTGATAATTGCACTCGTCTACTTGCCCACTTATGAATTTTTTTTGATCTTAATAGATTTTCTTTTGCAATAGAGTAAGTTTCTCGTGCAAGGGCCAAGCGCCAATATGAGCTTTCAGCTTCGGCCAAAATAATTTTTTTCTTAAATGATTCTTGAAACTTAATTGCTTTTGCTTGAGAAGTTTGAGCTTCAACGCCAGCTCTGATTTCACGGCCAAAAAAGTTTCGCCATAACGATTGTCCAACTTCAATCGCAGGTCTTCCTTCAAAATAAGTAGGGAGCATACCCTTGTACTCCGTCTCACTTAGTGTGTAATAAACTTTAGCCTGTAATCCAACTGGCGTATTTTGTGAAACTCCAAGCAGATATGAATTTGATTTGATTTTCTCATAATTTAGACTTGGCATAAAACTTGGCCTACCCTCTTCTCCTGTCTGAACGGTGGTAAAAACTGTTGGGGAATAAATAATCTTTCCCTCGGCCTCTAGAAGTTTTGCAGCATCTTCTGCCGAAGCTGCCCCCATGAACGCCTGATTAGAATTTTTGACTACACCCAGAAAACCATCGAGCGTAAGAGTTTGCGCTTGCGAAACAGTAACAGCAAAAAACCGCATAAAAACTGCCAAGGCAAAAACATTCTTTTTAATCATATCATTTCCTCTTTTTACTTCAGTGTCCCGTCCATAAAATTCATTAGAAATTGTTCAATAAAGTGATCTGCATATTTCTTACCAGTTAACGTTTTTCCAAATAATTTTTTTCTCAAAAAATCAGTTCTTAATGAATGAACTAAACCACCAATCAGAATCGTTGCCGCACACTCCGAATCAATATTTTGTCTAAGAATTTTTTTATCAATTGCGTGTTGAAGAAAACTTTTTATATTTAAAAATATTTTGTGAAATGAACCCTTAAAAATCTCAAACACCATTTGATTGTCGCCATCGAAATCTCGATGAACAATTTTCATAAGATACGGAGATTTAAAATGTGCCTGAATAAGCTCTTCAATAAACAACTTCAAATGTATTTTAAACTCTTCCTCGCTAGACACTGGTCTAAGCATCCTCTCGGTAGCGCTAAGCCTATCCTGTACGAGAGACTCTAAAATTTCTCTATACAAACCTTCTTTACCGCCAAAATGATAACTTATAAGAGCGACATTTGCTCTGGCCCTATCCGCAATCTCTTTAAGAGTTGCTCCGTCATAACCTTTTTGTGCAAACAATTGTACTGCTGCATCTAAAAGATGTTGTTTATGTGATTGATCGTGTATGACGGCCATAATTTAATTCCAAACATTTCATTTCTAAAACTAGTATATTAAACGAATATTTTAAAAAGTTAAATGATTATTTAAAGTTTAATACAAGCGTATTATGATTGTGCCATCTCGCTTAAAACAAACTGCAAAAAAACTCCCACTTGCAATTCTTCTAATAAGTTCCTCTGTAACCATATGGCCTTCAATTGAAAGGGAGTTATACGCATCATGCACATAAACATTTTCAACTTCTAAAATAATATCCTCTACCTTACTCGGTTTTTTTACAGGATCAGGAAAATTTGCAATTAGCGAATCTCTATGCCTATCCCAATCAAATCACCAAGACGGACGTATGTTTCAATACCTCGTTCACTATTTTCTAAAATATCTTGGGCTATTTTCCACTTACCCTTTTGTCCAACTATGACAACCGTTGAGCCGCCAAAAAGAAATGTTCCTTTTTCATCACCTCTTTTGTAGCTCATCTTTTGATACGTCTGTTTAATTTTCCCTACGCACATTGCCCCAACTTCAACATACAAAATTTTCCCAAACGTTTTACAATCTAATAACGAGACCTCTCTCTCATTCTTAATTAAAATTTTTCCGTCATGTTTTAGAGCAATAGGATTAACAGAGTGGTACTCACCCTTCACTCGATAACTTTTCAAAACTGTACCGTCATCCGGAAAATGAAATCTGTGATAATCTACAGGAGCAAGACGTGCAATAATCACTGGCCCATTGTTAAAATCTTTGGCCAGCTCACTATTTTCAATTAAATCTGAAATACTTAAATTATAACCCTTAACAGGGACCATTTCTTTGGCATCAAGTTCATTGTATCCAAGATACCTCGCTTCACAAAATGCCGGCATCTGCTTATCAGAAACAAATACTCTCTTTCCTGATTTCAGTTTTCGCTCGAAAAAATCATTAAACGATCGAAAACCTTTTTCACTTTGCTCAAAATCATCCATGTTAATTTTAAACATAGAAACAAACTTTTCAATTTTCTTCGCACTAAAACTTAAATCTTGATATCTTCCAAAAAGTTCACTAACAAATTTTAATGGCACTACTTTAATTAAAGCCTGGCCAAGAGGTGAGTTATAAGCAAAATTTATAAATGATTCGCCATAAATTTTTTCATTCTCAATTTTTCCACTATATCTATCAAACAGCTGTACTTCCATAATCATCCTCCAGTGATTAAAAAATATAACAGATCATTTCCGTTTGCAACAAATGAAACATCTCGATTATTTAAATTCTTTTAATATTTTAACTTTGGAAAGACTTGACTGAAAGATAGCGTATGAGGTGTAATAGACGACAACATAACGCCATAACACAGAGAAAAAATTGGATCTTCAGCTCAAAAATAAGATTGTTGTAGTAACAGGATGCAATGGCGGAATTGGATCTGCAATTGTACAAAGCTTCTTAAAAGAAGGTGCGCTGGTAGTTGGAGTTTATCGAAACTCTCTCTCAAAGTTAGATAAGTTATTTAATTGGATAAATCTTGCAGAAATACCACTTAATAACTTTATTCCCATAGAGATGGACATAGACTCCACACCTTCCATACAACAAGGTCTGGGCGTTGTGCTAAAAAAATGGAACCGTATCGACGTTCTTATCAACAATGCCGGAGCAACAATTGAAACACCATTTCTTGCACTAGAAGATAACGATATTGATATCATTTACTCTTCTAATTTTTCATCCCTAGCAAAACTTAGTAGAGAGGTCGGTAAAATCATGCTGAGACAAAAAAATGGAAATATTGTAAACATTTCATCGGCAGTTTCTGATCGGTTTGGTCGAGGGGTCTCAGTTTATGCATCAATGAAAGCGGCAGTTAATCGACTAACCGAGGTTATGGCCCTAGAGCTCGGGAAAAAAAATATTCGCGTAAATGCTGTTTGCCCGGGCGTAGTTGAAACACCAATGAGCAATGCACTTCAAGATAGACATTCTGTTATATTATTAAACAATACTCCACTGAGAAGATTTGCAACCCCTAGCGAGATAGCAATGAGTGTCTTGTTTCTAGCATCAGATGTTACTGCATCATTTATAACAGGTACGCAAATTTTTGTCGATGGTGGAATAAGATTATAAAAGTGAGGACGTTATGGAAAAAGAACATGTATACAAAAAAGTCAAAGAGGCTTTGATCTCATCTTGCAGAATTAATGAATCAGAGATCTCACCAGACAAGACCCTTGTTGAAGATCTGTGTATTGATTCAATTGATCTAATTGATCTACTTTATGCTCTTGAAAATGAGTTTAATGTTAGTATAAAAATAAGTGAATTTGAAAATTTCGCAAAAAATGAAATGGCCGGAGTTCCATTTTCTATAAACAACGTTATTACTGAAGAAGGGTTAAAGGCCCTGCGCTTAGCGATGCCAGAAGTTCCCGAACACAAAATACAAGCAGGGCTTACGGTGTCCAAAATTCCTTATTTACTTACCGTACAAACCCTAACCAATATTGTAATAAAAAAAACAAGGCTTTAACTTGAACATCTATCGAATCAAGACAGGCAAGGCCCTACATTCGTTTGGTGATGCCATTGGAGATGTGCCAATTTTTGGGATTAACTTGAAACTCTTTCAAGAAATAATTATTAAAAAAGTTGGGTTAAATCTTCAAGAGGTGCAATCCGTCGAAGAAATTCACGATGATAATTTCCTTACTTTTGATGATGATTTAATTTTTACAGAAAAATATTTACTGGCAGCCATCAGGTTGTCCAAAAATTCACCTACCTCACTAGAATTCTCTTTCTCAGAAAATAGTTTTAACTTGAGATTTTTACTACCATGTGCAGGAGGAGGTGGCACAGACTGGTGTTACAATTTTAAATATTATAAACAGAAAAATCTAATTTTTAAAAATGTCATTATTAATCAACAAATATTTAAGAACCATATCCGCTTGCCCAAACAAATTGTACCATCGGGACAATATAACATTGATCAGTGTGAAACATGGATAACTAGGATAGATTCACCTTTTCATCTACTTTATGCAAATCTAGCCTTAAACTTAGGGCGCACAATCAAAACACAAAAAATTGTACCGACAATAATTTTGAAATCATTTTTCAAGATAGGTTCGCGCTCATATTCTTTTGCGCTTAGACGTCTTAATAAAATTGGCAAAGGTTGCAACATTCATTCAACCGCCGTTCTCGAAGGCGTTGAGCTTGGAGATAATATTACTATTGGTGCACATTGCGTTTTAAGAATGACAAAGGTTGGAGATGGAACCACAATTGAAGACAACACTGTCATTGCGTTTTCAATTTTAGGAAACAACACTTATGTTTCTGCAGGAAACCTAATCAATCTTTGCATGACTTACGAAAATGTTTTTTTGATACACGGCCCATATCAGTTTTCTATTTACGGCCGAAACGTTGCAGTTATGGCCGTCATCAATTGTGACATAAGATTAGACAATAAAGAAATTGTTATCCCAACGACAAATGGGTTGGTTAATTCAAGACAACCACTTTTGGGCATCGCCTATGGTCATGAATCAGTAGTTGGAGGCGGCAATATTATTGCTCCAGGTAGAATTATTCCAAACAATTTAAAGTGCCCTCCTCCTCAAAATATTATAATTAAAGATTTCGCCGGAAAATAATATGAGTCGAGTAACAATTCTTGGCGCAAATGGTTTTACAGGAACAATAATTACAAAAAGATTAGATGAAGAACATATTCCATACTCTGTGGCGATTCGAAATAAACAAGAGTACAGAGCTTCTAATTTTGTTGAAAATATTTTCCAACTTGATCTGCTAAGCGCTCATCCTGACTATTCATTCCTTGACCAAACAGATATTCTTGTTAACTGTGTTGGGCCATATATGATTTATGGTCAAAATTTACTTAAAGAAATTTGGGATCGTTCTCTGTATTATTTAGATTTAACTGGCGAGCAAAGTTTTGTAAAATGTTCTCTCGATACTACAAGTAACAAATCATGCATAATTCATTCTTGTTCTTTTGAATCAGCACTGGCAGATTTATTGGCTTTCGAACATTTACCAAAATCCATCGAGTACGAATCAATAAATTCTTTTTATAAATTTAATTCTACAAGCACCTCTCGAGGAACAAGATTTACAATGAAGGTTCATAATTACTTCAATCAATTTGCTTTAATTAATAGCGAATTGAAAAAAATCACAACGCCTTTTGTACTTTCAGATGTCACAATTAAAAATAATGGTGTCGCTTTTTTTACTCCATATCCTGAGGTTTTGTTTTTCAGTAAAAATTACAAAGTAAAAAACTCTAGTAGCTTTATTCTTATCGATGATGCATCGGCTTCGTTTGCACTAGAAAAAAATACAGAAGAGAAAAAAATACCATTAGAAAAAGTCATAAACAGATTTCTCGGTGGCCAAACGCCTTTTTTGACAGACGATGTAAGACAAAAACAAAATTTCAATTTAATCGTAGCTGCAAAGTGTATCAACGGAAGAAATGCTCACGTTTCTTTATCTGGGAAAGATATGTATGGAATAACTGCTGAACTGATAATTTCCGCAATCAATATTTTAAGAAATAGGAAAACTCCAATATTTGGGCAAACGCTTTCACCAGCTGAAATCCTCCATGACGCAGGAGTGCTCACAGACATCACAAAACGCTTCAAAATGTCTTTAAGCTACTCCAGTAAATCTCTTTAATTTCTTTAGCGTTATATGGGATAAAATTATTTTCCATAGCAATAATCATCATCTCAAGGCCAGCAGCTTTAACATTGTTGTGTTTTTGAATGGCCAGCGCTTGGAAATCTTTTGCGATAACATCTCTCCCACAAGAGAAAAGAACAGCTACAGGATCTTCAAACAAACAATTTTCTAACGGCCCAACCCAAGGTTTTACAATATTAGTCGAACATATTATTTTTGTTTCATCATTAAAAAAGTTTTTATACCGCAAAGATTCATATGGCTCTAATGCAATTAAAAGATCTAAGTCGTTTTCAAGAATTTGATGTGAATAATTTTCGTACTGGATATTCTTATCAACAAAAATTCTCATCGTTGAATAGATAGATCCCAAGGATTGAGCACCTCCTTTTACAAAAGAACCATGTACATTATGTCCACTCCTCACAACAAGCGTCCACAGGCACCTCGAGAGATGACCAACACCCTGTCCTCCTATGCCAGCAATTATTATATTGATATTATTTTTTTTAATTTTCATCTTATTGTTGTCCATTTGAAAAGATCACTTTAAATAAATCTTTGGTATTAATCTTTCTTGATACTGCGCCATTTGGACAAATGCTTTTACACACTCCACACCTTTGACATTGTTCTAATGAAATACTAAATGTATTTCCAGTTTTTTTGACAATTGCAGGACACTGCAACTCAGAATAGCAAATGGTACATTTGCCACACTTTTTATAATTAATAAATGGGTGCACCAAACTCTTCACTTCCTTGTATTTCCGTGAGCGCATCTTTGCACATTTTCCTTTAACCCATAAAACCCGAACACCACTAAACTTGATTAATTTTTCTAACTTGCGCTCATAGTCCTTTGGCCTAAATGCATTCGTCGTTAACACATGGTCTACACCTACTGCCTTTAGAAGTTTCACGTGCTTAGTTGAATTTTTCGATGTTGGTGATAACTGATGACCTGTCATTGCAATATATTCATTATCAAGCACAATATGCAGAAGATTTAATTTATTATGAACAGCACTTATAAGAGAAATAAGACCGCCATGAAAAAAACTTCCATCTCCACCAGTAGAAATGACAAGCTGTTCAGTGCCAAGCTGAACAATACCCTGAGCAATACCTATTCCAGCATTCATACACAATAGCCAGTCTGCGCGTTGTGGAGGGAGTGAAGAGCAACCAATATCTCCACCGATAATACTTGGGCCTATTGAAGCATGCTCTTTAAGAACTTTATCTATTATAAAAAAAGATGATCGGTGTGGACAACCTTCACAAAATACTCCCAAACGCTCAGGCACCTCGAATTTCAGGTTTGAATCTGCTACATTTTTTGAACATGTAAAAGAAAAATAATTTTGCAGAAAATTATATACCATCGCAAAAGAGATCTCTCCGTACGGAGGAAAATAATTTTTTCCATAGATTTTCACGTTTGCATGGTTATACAATAAATTTTTGATTTGATTTTCTAGGAATCCTCCCTGATCCTCAATGACAATAACCTCATCTTTATTGCTTACAAAATCCAACACATCATCTTTGTTTAATGGAAAAACCAAGTCATAATTGAGAAGATGTATTAAATCGTACAAACCAAGTCGCTCAACACTTTCAAAAACATGTCCGAAGGTCGCCCCTCTTGTTATGATTCCAATTTTGGAATTTTTACTAAAAAACGATTTCGCACAAATATTCTCCTGCGCGATTTTCCAAATTTTCTCAAAAAGATTTTTATTGTTGATCACACTTCTTGTGCCAACATTAACATATAAGTTAAAATTTTTTTTAAACATGTTCGCGGGCAATTTATCTACAGTTCTAGACACTGACATTGACACTGATATGGTTGAGTGATTATTACAAAGAGAAGCAGGAATAAACATTAGGCATGGAAGTTTATATTTTTCAGAAAGCAAGTATGATTTTTTTGTCAATTCAAAAATTTCTCTGACGCTCGTTGGTTCAAAAACAGGGAAATTTAATTGAGGAATATACCAATGTGGATCCTCCTCTCCCGTACTGCAACTGGCCCCAGGATCTGTACCAACAACAATAAGCATGCCACCAACAACACCGGTTAATCCAAGATAGTTCAATGGATCAGCAGCTATATTCATACCAACATGTTTCATAACCACAAGAGACCTTGCCCCACACAAGCTTGCTCCTTGAGCAGAAAGTGTAGCAACATGTTCATTTAACGCATCATTAAACTTAATTTCTGAGTTAAATTTTTTTGAGAGTTCAAATAACTTCGGCGCAATTTTGTTTACTGGCGAACCTGGATAGTGACTTAAAAATGTTACATTCGATTCAAACGCTGCCCACGCAACGGCCTCGTTACCATCTACAAGTATCTGTTCCATCATAAGTTTCATTCCAAATTAATCAATTAATATTGAAGCATTTAATAATAATCTTTTTTTTTAATTACTCATATCGATTTTTAGGTTAGAGTTAAAAGATATAGAATCATGGAGGAATTATGATAAGAAAGTGGATTTTGTTATTTAGTGTAGCCTATTTAACACCGGGTGCTTTTGCTGACGTCGAAAGTAAAGGTACACAAGCGATCACCAAGACTGGTGTTGAATTCAAATTACCTGCTATTAGTTTTGAAGTTTTCGAAAGTAATAAAATTAATGCTTTTATTAAAGATGCAAAAGATCGGTGGAGCGGAAGGAATATCTCCTCTAGAGATAATCTTTTAGGTGAAGATCAAATGTCCCCTGAGCTTAAAAGTGTTCGAGATAATATTATTGGCGCTAAATCAGCTGACGATATAGATAATATTATTGATAAACTTGAATCTGATTACGACTCTCTTCCTCTAGATTTACGCTACTTTGCTGCCCAGTTTGTTTCACTAAAACCATTCCGAGGAATTGTTTATCGTTTAACTACACTTGCGAAAAAAGAGAAAATAACAAACAGTGCACTAATTGTTGCTGTCCAATCAATTGTTGAACGATATACTGTTCATTTTACAAATGCCCATTCAAGCGCAATGCTAAATTACATAATAGCGCCATATACATCTAAAAAAGGCTATGTTACTTCTCAATTTGAAACGGCTTCAGTTTTTCAAAATTATTTAGCAACAGAGGTCTATCCAAGCGCAGCAAAATCACTTGCTCGTCTCCAGAAACTAGAAATAGGTAAAGAAACGGTTTTGTGGGACAACAAAGTTGTTTATGGAACTACGTCATTCGTTGACGGGCTAAATAGATATAAAATATTAGCTGATGTTGATCGACTAGCAACAATAAGCTCTATTCACACTGGTTTAGCAAGCTTAAGTTATGCATGTGCATATAATCTTGATGGTATTACTTCTTTGATAAAAGATGAGGGGCTGTTGATTGGCCTTGATGGTTTCAAATTAGGAAAAGTTGATGGTGCTAACGATTTCGAGCGTGTCAAACTTCTTAAATCAGACAATTTTTCATCTCTTTTCACTCTTCGTGACAACGGAGTAGCTTGGACAGAGAGAGCTCTTGTTCACCTTCGTCAAGGAATGAATTATATACGGATAGTGTGGGAAGAGACTAAGAATCGCCCTGCACATGAGTATGCGATGATTAACTCTTCAAAAATTATTCCATGGGAAAGCAACATCGAAGTAAATCTTACAATGGCCGAAAATTTATTAAGAGAGAAAACACAGATTAGAAGTGCCATAACAGGCGAAACAATCATTGTTGATTTGCCTAGTTTTTTCACTAATCCTCCAAAAGACTTAAAGTCTCTTTTACCAACAAGTTTTGATCTGAAAAACAAGATGATAGATACTAAACTAAAATCAAAAGATACTGAGTTAAATAAAATTAGCTACCGTAATTATCATTACGGCCAAGCAACCGACTGGAACCTAATTTCATTTAAAACTGTTTTTCCTGAGTTAAAATCAGGAAAGGATGTAAAAGTCGCAACGCGAATTTTCTCAGAAGCATGGAATGGTAATCAAGTTACCATTCTACCATTTACAAATTAATTGTTCTAGGCCACGAGTTAAAACAACTCGTGGCCTATTTCAAACATGAGTATTCTTGATAAATTTGACAATCTATTAATCAAAATATTTAACTTGGCACACCATCACCATAAAGTAGTGCTGCTGTTTTTTGGACTGCTATTTACAACATCACTTTTTTTCATTCCAAATCTTCAATTTCATATTACAACAGAACGGTTATTAGAAAAAAACTCTATCACATATGAGCGTCTTGAAAAAACTTCAAATGATTTTCCAATAAGAAATTCTCTCTATCTGTTGTTTGAGCAAGAAACTCCTTTTGAATCAAAGCAGATATGTTTAATCAACAAGTGGCTTAGAAATGAAGTACATAACAACCACGAAATTAGTGTTATTCGTACACCGCTCCTTCTTCGACGAGTTGACAGGAGCATTGATAAAATAACGTATCCTCTCTTAATAAATGATCCTTGCGAAAATAAACCTATTAACATTCGCAATGAGTTCGCAAAATTAATCAATACACCTTGGCATAAACTGTTTGTAGATGAGACAAATACAAAGTTTGGAGTAGAAATTTTATTTTATGATACTATTGGCGGCACTCCGTATGGTGATTTTAACCCTAACATATTACATGGGTTTAAAAATAACTTAACCACATTCACCAAAAATAATTTCACACAGACCAATGTTCACTTCATCGGACACATGGGACAATTTTTCTATGGCCTCCAAGGTGTAAACCAAACTCAAATACTTAACGTTCTAATTAGCATTATACTAATCTTTATATCAAAAATTTTTTTTGGAACCTATCGATCAGGATTTTTACTAGTATTAACATTAACAATCATGGGAATAATTATTTACGGTGGCATGGCCGCTACAGAAACGCCCATCGATTCACTAAGCGTAGGTCTATTCCTTATTTTAACAATTTCTGTAATTGAAGACTTTGTCTTTCTAACAACATGGAAAATGAACCACCATGAAGATACCGTTACAAATATTTTTAAAAAATTTATTACTCCTTGTTTTTTGACATCATTAACTACCATTCTTGGCTTTGGTTCACTTTGTTTTACTGATTTAACCATAATTAAAAGATTTGGACTTTGGGCAGCGGCCGGGAGCTTTGTCGAATGGATGTTGGTTTTTTTCTTTTTACCAGCATTTATAAAACAGTTTTCTTTTTTTTCATACTGGACAAACAACAATGTCAAATGGTTTACACGACTCTCAATAAAACTACTAAAAAAGCGTTTACCTAAAAATTTAATAAAAATTTTCCTACTCATTAGTGTTTTGGGCTTTTTTTCACTATGGCAACTAAAAATCGCCGATTCACCTTTCGAAATCTTTCCAAGTGATCACCCTTTTCGAATTGGACTTCATAAACTAGAACAAGGAATGGGGTGGCAAGCTTCATTTGATATAATTTTTGAAGATAAAGAACAAGAAGCTTTTAATAAAAACGTTTTAAAAAACATTGCAAAACATTCTGTTGTTAGTCGTATCCATTCCCCTTACGACATTGAAGATTTTTATGTTAATGATCTGCCTCAACTTTCAAAAAAATTAGTCTTAACCGAGTACTCCCTTGTGCCAGAGTACAAACGATATGTCTCATCAGATAAAAAACTTCATGCAGTAGTTTTTGTTAAGGCAAACAAAGTAGAAATTTTTGATACTCTTGTAAAAGATATTGAAAGATGGTGCAACGATGGAACTCGATGTTATGCAACTGGTGAAATAATTGCTTTTTCCGATATAGCAATGAAAATCCCCAGAGTATTAACAGAAAGCTTCCTTTATAGCATCTTGCTCGTATCTGCTCTTTTAGTTTTTTTGCTTTTCCAAGTAAAAAAATGGAGCGCGCACAACATGGTTGCTCTTATAATATCATGTCTATGGGGACCCCTTCTTATGATTTTAGTCTTTGTAATCCTTAGAATTCCTCTAAACTTTATAACGTGTGTTTTTGTAAGTGTGCTGGTAGGTCTAACGGGCGATAATGCTATTCAGTTCATCTTCGCAGCAAAAGATACAGCTATGATTCATGCCGTAAACGAACAAGGAATTGGAGCACTCTCGATTGCTGTTATCACTCTTGTCTCAAGTATTGTTTTTCTATTTTCATATTTCTCATCGATGAAAACACTTGGATTGTTAGTTGCCACTGGAATCGTACTTATGAACATAGGTGATATTTGGATTTTCAAAGAAATTTTTAAAAACATCGAAGATTAATGTAACTAGTCTGCATAAAAAGAGTGTGTCGGATAATACGCTCTATCATCAAGCTTATATACTTCAAGTTTTGATATCGAAGGATAAAAACAGACAAACGCAAGCTCATTTGGATGAGTTCTCGTCACTAAAAACCTATGCCCCACACCACTTGGTCTTACAATTACACTTTCTTCTCTTGTCGTATTATCACAGAATTTACGGACAATTTTAACCTCTAACAATTGACCTTCCTCTTTATTAATTTGAAGATGCAAAAGAAAATATCTGTCATCCCAAGTATAGGAAAACGACTTCATTGTATCTCCCTCGATAAATAAACAGGCAGCTTAGTTCCACATTTATTGCATAAGACATCTTCTTTTGAAAACGACTCTTTAATATATGTGCTAAGGCCAAAACGTTCAATAAGAAGCTCATTACATTTTGGACAATACGTATTTAATCCATCAGACTCAAACACATTTCCAACGTATGGATAAACAATACCATTATCTTTTGCTCTTTTTCTTGCATTCATTACATCTTCTAGAGGGGTCTGAGCAACGCAAGTATATTTATAATCTGGATGAAAACGAGTAAAGTGTACTGGTGTTGTCGGCGCAAGATCCTTTAAAATAAAATCAATCATTCTATCATAACTTTCATTATTGTTTGTTAATTCAGTTACAACCAAGTTGCTAACCTCATAATGAATACCCGATGCATGTATAATTTTAGTGTTTTCAAGAACTGGCCCAAGCCACCCTTTAGTAAACTTTGTATAGTATGCTTCATCCATCGCTTTTATTGAAATTGCAAATACATCAATTACCTCAACCAGCATTTTTACTGCTTCTGGAGTAAGAAAAAAAGCTGATTTGAATAAATTTTTTATTCCATATTTTTTTGCTTTCTTTGCCGTATCAATGACGAATTCAAACCAAACAGCTGGATCATTGTATGTCCAACTTAGTATCGGAATATTCTCTGCTAATGCTATTTCTATTACTTTTTCTGAAGAATATTCTTTTATAGAGCTTTCTGGGGTATACTGAAACTGAGAATAAACCCAATTCTGACAATAATCACAATCTAAATTACAGCCAAAATTCCCAAGAGAAAGAATTTTTGATCCCGGCATATAGTGAAATACAGCCTCTGCCTCAATCTTTTCAACAGTAACATGAGTAGCTTTCCCATAGTTTTGAGTATAAAGAGTACCTTTAATGTTTTTTCTTACTTTGCAAAATCCTGTTTGGCCCTGAGCAATTTTACACATTCTTGGGCACAGTTGGCACTGAACCTTATTATCTGATAATTTTTGGTATAGATAAGCCTCTTTCTTCGTATTATTCCATTTTTTGTGCAGATCATGTTTTTTAACTTCATCAGTAAAAATGTTACTCATAAATTAGCTCCGTTTAGCAAATCATCATACATACTTTTTGCTTTGATCGCAACTTTCATTTTATTCAATTATCACAATATTTTTTGTACTAATAACTTTTTCATTTGTTATAGTGTTGACATCATTTTCAAGAAGGTCTCCATGAAAAAAATTGCATTAATTTATCCAACACAAATATTACCAAACTCTTTCTACAATTTTATTTTACCACCTCTTGGATTAGAACGAATAGCTGCACACGTTGAGGACATTGCCAACGTTAAAGTTTTTGATCTACGATTTGAAACTAACATTATATCAGCACTTAAAAAGCTTTCCCCAGACATAATCGGCATAAATGTAAAAACAACAATGCATGCTCTCTCTAACTATGATGTCGCAGATACTTTGCGACAAAATTTTCCAACTACAAAAATAATAATGGGCGGATTGCATGCTACACATTGTTACGAAGAGGCCCTTGATCACTGTGACTACGTAATAAGAGGGGATGGTGAATTAAGTTTCAGAGAATACGTATTGGGAAAAAACCTAGAGGATATATCAGGACTTTGTTATCGCATTGATGGAAAAACATATTGTTCTCCTCTTAAAAACCCAAACAAAAATTTAGATGTTATTTTACCCCCAGCTAGGCACTTAAGAAATAAAAATTACTACTACGGAATTAAGCCACTCTTCAAAATAGATCTTCTTGAAACTTCACGCGGATGCACACATATATGCACCTTTTGTTCACCAGCATCTACGTACCCATCTTGTTATCGACTACACTCTCCTGAATATGTATTACGTGAGCTACGGACCATCGCGACTAGAGAAGTGAAATTTTGTTGGCTTACAGATGATCATCTAGGGGGAGATCTTGATCGTCTTGAAAAAATCTGCGACCTTATTATAAATGAACAATTTCAAATTATATTTTTTGCTTTTATCCGACCATTCCTAGGACGAATTGAACTAAAGCAAAAAATGGCAAAAGCAGGTTTCTTGGCCATTTCCTATGGAGCAGAATCACCAGATCAAGCTCAGTTAATAAGATATAAAAAGGGCCATCCTAGTGATAGTTGTTTTATTAAAAACGTCAATAAAGAGTTTAGGGATGCTGGTATTATTCACATCGGCAACTCTTTTGTTTTTGGGGATCCATTTGATAGCCTAGAAACTATTTCCAAAATAGGTGAACATGCTCGGTTTCTTGGAGCGAGTTATATTGAGCCTCTGTATGCTCAACCATACCCAGGCACCAGCTATCGAGAAGAAATGAAAGAAAAAAACATGCTTTTAGACAGACCATGGAGCGATTTCACCGAGGCAAGACTTCTTGTTAAACACCCAGATGCTACTGAAGAAGATTTGCGTGTATTACGCATTAAAATTTGGCTTGATTTTCTATCTCCTAAAAAATTCTTTATGCAACTTGGCATCCCTCTTGCTTTATACAAAAGAACTTCTATCTCGAGAATTAAAATTATTTTGTTCTTAAAAAGAGTGGAGAAAGTAATTTTTGGCTGTTTATTGGAAGATAAAATTTATCAAAACTGTTATGAAAAAATGGTTAACGATTATTTCAAGCTGTACATTAATAAGTTTGAGAAAGAGGAAATGGAATTTAAAGAACAATTAATTGAGATATTAAATTTTTTAGGACTAAACTTCATAAAGAAAATTTTTAAAAGTAAATCTCTTGAGATCAGAATAAATGATAAAGAAACTAGTCTTGCAACATTTATTGTCATATTTAATAAACATGAGCTAACTGATGCCTATGCAGCAACCGGCAACCGAATCGAGCAAAAAAATAGCATCGTATTTATTGTGCCTCTAAAGCTATTGGCAAAGAGATTAGCCTCTGAATCATATCTTAATCAGACGCTGATTGAAGCACTAATAGTAGCAATTAATTTGTTCAGTCTTTCTTCTTTTAAGAATCTAAAGACAATTTTTTCTAAGCCAAACTTGCAAGCGCCAAAGACAGATCCCTCTTAAGGTCTTCAACATCTTCAAAGCCAAAGCAGAGCCTAACTAATTTCTTATGCACCCGCATTTCTTCTTTTTCTTTCTCTGACATTGATGCATGACTCCCACTATACGGCTGAGCAACCATAGACGTTACGCAGGCCATACCTGTTCCAGTTCCGAACACATTTAGCCCATCACGAAATTTTACATAGGGATCTTCTAGGTCGTCACTAAATTCAAAAAATATTATTCCGCCATAAGAAGTGAGCTGCTTGCCGTCTATGTCTGGATAATAGATCTTTTTAATCAGTTTACTCTCTTTCAAAAAATTACATAGTTCAACCGTAACGCTGTAATGTGCTGCCATTCGCAGAGGAAGAGTTTGTAGTGATCTTCTTAGTAGCCAAGCTGAAAACGGAGAGAGAATCGCTCCAGAATAAAAACGCTCTTGCCTCAAGTTTTCCGCAAGCAAGTCATTGTTAGTTAAAATAACCCCTCCCATTACATCGCTATGGCCAGAAAAATACTTTGTTGCACTATACAGAGAAACATCTGCTCCAAAATCTAGTGGCCGCTGAAACAAAGGAGTCGCCCAGGTATTATCCACAACGATAAGACAGTCTGGGTTTTGTTGTTTTGCTTTTAAAGAGACTTTTTTTATATCTATAGTTTTCAGAAATGGGTTTGTAGGTGTTTCAAAAACAATCATACTACACCCAATTGGTATCTGACTAATCTCTTCTTCTTTCGATAAGTCAAGAACGGTAAGATCAAGATTTAACTTCTTAGCAACTCTTTGAAAAAGTTTATATGAACATCCATAAATATCTTTATTAATGACTAAATGTTGACCTACCTTAATTTCGTTCAAAACAAGATTGATCGCAGTCATTCCAGTCGTCACCGAAACAGCATTCGTTGCTCCTTCTAACGCCATCATCGCGCTTTCAAACTCCGAAGAGTTCGGATTAGCTTTTCTGGTATAGAAATATGGGCTTGTACTTTCAAACGCTGAGTTTTGAAAAATTGGAACAACGGAAGGATCTGCTCCATCAATACTGATGTGTGTTTTAAGCATTTCTGTTATTGGTGATTTTTTAAACATTATTATAACCTATTGATAAAAACTAGCTGATTGTCTCATTCTCAATTTTCTAGTCAAGGAATTTTCTTGATTTAATTAATTTATTAAAGCAATCTAACTTGTAACTGTTTTTAGGAGATCGCCTTGCGCTTTTATTTAGTTGACCGTATTACCGATTTGCTGCCAGGGGAAAGCATCTGCGGTATTAAGTGCTGGTCTTTAACTGAAGAATTTTTCAATGAACACTTTCCTGGAGCACCAATTGTACCAGGAGTGTTGGCCCTTGAGTCAATGGCCCAACTTCTCGGTATTCTTTTAGAGAAAAGCCATTTAAAACTTTTTGGTAAAGAAAATGAGGTATACTCCATTTTATCTATAGTCCACAAGGCAAAATTTAAATCATTTCTACTTCCTGGAGACAAAGCTGAAATGACAGGAACTATCAACACCGTAGACATTAGTCATGGGAGCGGCGTAGTCGAAACGTTTGTCGATGGAAAATTTATTTCTCGCTGCGAACTTAGCTTCGTTTTAATTCCAAAGAAAAAATTTATTCACGATAGGCTTTCGTTGATGAGAGATGAATATTTTAATATTTTAACACAAACCGCTCCCACGAGAGACAAAAGAGCGGAATGAGCGCCCCAAAAATTTTTATTACAGGTATAAATTTTCGATTGCCAGGTATTAGCAGTTTAATAAAACTTAACTCAATAGAAGCACCTGTGACCGCTAAATCTACACTATATGATCTAGAATATCAAAACCAACTACAGACACTACACCTAGACCTTGACGAACAATCTAAGTATTTTCCATCACAAAAAGATGTTAAAGTGATGAGAGAAGACGTTATAGCTGCAACTATTTGTGCCCAAGAACTTCTTGATTCTGCAAAAATTGAAACAAAAGAAAGAGCAAATATCCCTTTGTACATGAGCAATGGCACATGCCTCGACCAATATCTAAATAACATTAATAATATTAGCGCTGCATATTTTGACAACAGCATAAATAGCGAGCTTGCAACAAAACACAAAAGAGTTGAAAGAGTATTGCCGCCACTTTTTGTGTTAAACGCATTAACAAACTCCGCATGCAGTTTTGTTTCCCAGTATAGTGGCATTAAAGGTGACAGTACTGTTTATGGCAACACATCGCACGCTACAATAGATGCACTAGCTGAAGGTATTTCCAACTTAAAAAACATGTCGTCTTCAATTGCTGTCGTTGGTGCTGCAAACGGTGCTGGCCTATTTTTCGCTCTCACGTTTAATAATTTTTCTCATAAAAGCAACCACACTTGGCGCATGTCTAACGCAGCCATAATGATCCTGTTAGAAACAGAGGAGAGCTTGAGAGGAAGTTCAAGAACACCTCTCGCAGAAATTGCTCTTATTAAAACTGGAAAAAACGTGCCTCGATTAGTAACTTCTCAATCAAAAAATATCTTTGAAAATTATTATTCAAAATCGTCTATGGCATGTTTTTCTGGTGGACTAAGACAGGTTGATTTTGAAACAGAAAAAACTGCTTTGCAAAACAAATACAAAACAATATTTAGTTTATATCCGCATATCGGATGCGCAGGAACAGTATCTCCAATAATAAACATTGCTTTATCATGTAATTTTCTTAAGCATGGGCACAGAAGCGTCGATTGCTTAAACAGAGATCCGTTTGGACGTGAATCATTAATAACTTTACAAGAGGTTTTATAATGAAACATGAACGCGTCTTTGTTATAGATTATGATACATGTTCTCCTTTAGGTATCGGAAAAAAAGAGATTATGAAATCCATAAGAGACAATCGGTCAGCCGGGGATTTTATAGCCCGATTTGATATAAGTGGAATTGAACAAACAGGAGCAGCAGAAGTTCGCAATAGCATAGGTCAATTTTATTGTGAAGAATCTCAACTTGTAAAAGAAATAATGTCCTATGATCGTAAGCTAGAACTGATTGTTGCTAACTATTTTTTTATGAAAAACCGCATCGAACAAATATTAGACCGCATCCCCTCTGATAAAAAAGGAGTGGCCATAGGTGTTGGTCTTGATGTTACACCGTTTGAATGTATAAAAAACGAAGTTGACTATCTTAACAAAATACCCGAGTGGAAATATATCAATGCCATAAAAGAAAAAAATGCTAATCAAATAAATATAAATCAACTTTTAAACCCACTAGATATTTCATCAATCTACCTTGCCGATGTGTTAAGCCTCGGCGCATTTCAACGAACAATTTTAACAGCTTGCGCAGCCTCCACCCAAGCAATCATTTATGCCTCCAAGGCCCTTCAAGCGGGCGAAGTCGATGCTGTTGTTGCAGGAGGAACTGATTCAATAATTAATTTAATTGCATATTTAGCATTCGGAAAATTAGGGATTATGTCAACATCTCCAGAACACCCTTCAAAATGTTGTCGGCCGTTAGATATCTCTAGAAAAGGGGCGTTGATTGGTGAAGCATCTGGTCTTTGCATCTTGGCAAATGAATCATCACTGAAAAAATATAATCTTGAGCCAAAGTTCGAAATTTTAGGCTTCGGTAATTCACTAGATGGTTACCGTATAACAGCACCTGATCCTTCTGGCTCAGGAATGATCACTGCTGTTAAAACAGCGCTATTAAGCTCAAAGATTAAAGCAGATCAGATTGATTACATAAATCTACACGGAACAGGAACTAGGTCTAATGATGATGTTGAAGTGACATCTCTGATTGATGTTTTTGGTGAATACGCAAAGAACATAAGCATTAGCTCAACAAAATCAAGACATGGCCATGCTATTGCTGCTGCTGGCATTCAAGAATTTAATATTTTAATGAGTTGTATGGAAGAAAACCTTGTACCATACAACCTTAATCTCGAAAACCATGCATTCGGAGATGCAATTGATGTCGTAAGAGGTGAAAATCGAACGCGCAACCTTAATATTGGAATGACAAATAATTTTGCCTTTGGCGGTGTAAATAGTTCTATCATAATCAAAAAAATTTGATTGAAAAAAAATCATCTCAGATATATTCTATGTCCTTTAAACCCCACGTTTCGCGACGCAGATGCTA
This sequence comes from Bdellovibrio sp., assembly GCA_020720455.1. Taxonomy (GTDB): domain Bacteria; phylum Bdellovibrionota; class Bacteriovoracia; order Bacteriovoracales; family Bacteriovoracaceae; genus DYOQ01. The sequence goes on along the minus strand of DYOQ01000021.1, from coordinate 37 downwards.
AGAAGCGCTCTGGGAGCCACTTTCTTTTTTGAAAATA
>DYOQ01000078.1:4841-9472 GCA_020720455.1 Bdellovibrio sp. | reverse complement strand
AAAAGACCCCTTTCAAAAATTTCTGTGTGCCCTGCCGCCTTTGCAAAAGTTGAGCCAACCGACTTAGTAGCATCTAAAGTTTTATTCAATACTGTATTAGTCCCCTTAAATGCTTCGTAAGTTTTCCATGCCGCTGAGTGAAGTAAATTAGTTCCATCTGCTGCTACATTTAAAAGCGTTACATATTTTGGAAATTTAAGCATCAAATCACCGATAACAAAATCAACTTTTGTAAAAACAGAAGTTAATAATAAAGCTCCGTCTCTTAAGTTCCTAACAACCGTTTCACTGGAAGATAAAGCAACAAAAGCAAGCCCTAGTCCAGCAACCCTTTTCGTCACCCCCCAAAGACCATCCGCTAACGTGTTTAACCCCGTAATTTGCAACAAAGCATTTGTAAAAGTTCCGTATTTTTCTTGGGTCTTAGTTATTACAGTATTCAACTTTTCAAACTGAAATGATAAAATATCAATTTGTTTAGCTGCACCGAAAAGAACCGTGCTTATACTGTCAAATCCTTTTAATTTGGCCATGAAACCCAAAATCAAAAGCATCCTTTCCAATTTTTTAAAATCAAAGGCCTGGAGAAAGTCCCAGAAATTTTTAAAAGTATTAAAGAGAGCGTCTACACTCTGGATAACCGACTTAAATCTTGCTCCCATTCCGTTGCTGCTATCTTCTACTCTTTCTTGAGCTTTATCGACCTCAATCATGGAATTTTGGACATTCTGAAGAGATTTATCAATCTTCTCTAACACCTTTGTCGCCCTGTCTTGCGCTTCGATCAGATATTTTATTTCGAGTTTTTCTTCCATTTCTTTTCGTGCTTCTTATTCTCTATTTTCTCAATTTGTTGAATCTCTTCTTTGATTGTACTATAACAATCTAACAGCAACAAAGATATATCGCCTAAATCTTGATTTAATCCCAGTTCTTTGAGCAAAACTTGCCTATTATATGATGCAACAATTGCCGAAACATCCTCAAAATGAGTTATCGGACACTCGGTTAAGATATCTTTGTTTTTTAATTGGAAATAAAAGCCACTCTCGGGATAATCATTGCCACAATTTCGCTGTTTTCTAGCGTCCTCATGGCAATTTTCACAATCGTAATTATCAACTCTTTCGTCTGCGCTAAACCAGATGAAGGATTTTAATTTTTTTTTAGCCCTTCTTTGAGCGTGGAAATATCGCCGATTGCGTTTGACAACTCAACATATAGCTCTTTAAGAGTAGGATTATTATAAATTTGGTCGATCGAAAGCTCTGAATACAATTCATCGGTTAACGGATCAATCACATTATAAACTTTTTTTATGTGGTTTCTGTTTATCTTTAAAGATTGCCCTGCCATATCAACTTTGATTTTCTTTCCACTCTTCAAAGACTCGCTGACTAACATATTAGTTATTTCGCCGTCCTCTTTTGCGCTAATCAAAGTAACCTCAGCAAATCCCTGCGCTGATTCTTCTCTTTTTCTGTTTTCATTTGATTCATAATAATACTTCAACAATTCCATTCTTAAACCCCTTTTTGAGTAAAAAAAAGGGACGAAAACGCCCCCTTTTCTTTGTTACTTGTTTTCTAATTCTAGCCAAACGCCCACACTATATCAAGCGCATTTCCTGCTGTTCCTGTGTGTGCTGAAAAGTTAATGTCCTCGATTATATTATCGTCAACGTCTCCTGTCTTGTCTTGCGTGATCATAATCTGAGGTAGATAAACACCCATCGTTTGACCCACGATAAAACCACCTGCGTCTTTCGCACCGATAACTATAGACATAGCGTAATCAGTTAAAGCGTTTAGTGCAGTATAGTAGTTAACTGATCCATCAGTGTAAGGATTGATATTACCTGAGATGGATCTTTTTCTAGTTATCGCCCCAATCTTTCCGTTTGACTCGCAAAATGACTTTTTATCAGCAATCTCGTTTTCAATGTTTAACTCAACCTTATTAGCGCAAACTTTTGTACTGTTAAAATAAGTCTCAACATTGAAACCAACCAAACCTTGAACATCCTCATAATCTGGCGTGTGTGGGCAAGCCGTGTTTGCAGTTCTAGCACCTTTAAGACCTTGCGCTTCAAAAGATATTTTAGCAATCGAACCAGCTTCAACGCTTAACCCTATTGCCGACACCAATGCCCCAATTACTTGCTCTAAATAACCGTCTACTGCGGAGTTACCCTGATAAAAGCCACCTGTCAAAAACTTATGCGACTCATTTACTGGATGATAATTGACTGTTGCATGAACAACGTCACCCACTGTCGGCGCTGTTGTCATTGCAACATGAACCGTGATTGTCGATCCTGAGATGCTCTTGATAAATCTAACAACTCTCCCATCAGTAGCATTACTAATTATCACCATGTCACCCACGGAAAAATTAGCGATAGTTGCCACGTCGAAAGTAGTTGTCGTTGGTACTCCTGCTACTGCATCAGCAACCGTTATATTCGGCGTTCCTATTCCAGATTCAAATAAAGCTCCGAAATCTGGTTCTGTTGGTGCCGCTATATCTCCGTGTGACCTTGCTTCTGTTGTTACTGAAAAGGAAGCTGTCTCAAATCCTAGCTGAGGTTTTTTCACCCCAATGGTTCCACTCAAAAGTTCACTTTCTAAAAGTTCTCTCTCTCCTGTTGTAACGTCTGGTGCTTCGATAGAAACATATCCCTCCGTTGCACTTGTCGGCACTACCGCCGTTGTTGCGCTTACTTGTTTTTTAAAATAAGCAACCGTATTCCTTTTATTCGCCATTTTTTTACTCCTAGCAATAGTTAATAGTTAAAGTTAAATCAATCGGGAAATTTAAAGTTATCTGAACAATCGTGCCACCTTTTATCAACTTCGGGGCCGAGATTGACGGTGCTTTTAATCCTCTAATTATTAAAGGAAGTCCTAGGCACTGATCATCAAGAAAACTCTTAATAACCGTTTCTACATCATCATAGAGTAAATCGGCTTCAGGGGCTACATCGTCCGATTCTCTGACACTAACCGCCTTTGTGAGAGCAATCTCCAAAGCGTGATTATAACCAACCTTTCTAGTCGGTGCTAGCACGTTATGGCCTTCGCCCCAGCGTGCAAGATACCCCTTAGAAAGTTCTCTATCTGTATTTGCTTCTATATTAAAAACGTTTGTAAGTTCCATGTAATCAACATCAAGTAAACTACTTAACCTTGTCAAAGCTGCGTTTCTAATATCTCTATAAATCATCTTCGTACCATCCGAAAACTATTTGGCGTTACAATTTCTTTGTTCTCAATTTTTTCATCCATATTTGCGTCTATTTTCCTAATTCTTGCCTTCTTGGCCGTGTTGTAAAGCTGTTGAAATTCTTCTCTCATTTCTCTATATTGTACGTTAGAAATTAAGGGAGTTAGAATATTTATTAAGCACTTCAAAGCTGTAAGATCAGCAATTTGCCCAACGTCTTTAGCTTGTAGCTCATAAGCAATTATATTATCATATTCTAATTCTCTTCCTACATCACTTGTCGTCATTTCTATCAATTCGTACCAATTAGTTTTTCCAGTTGGTAAAAACCTCCCACTAACAACCTCTGGCCATCTTGTGGCCATGTAATTTTCGTTAGTCCAAAGCATACCAAGCCACTCGACTACTGCGTTAATAGTAATTGAAAACTCTATTTTTATATAATAATACCCGTATCCATCACCTGTAACCCCAGATATTTGAGGTAATCCCTCGATCTGACATTTTTCCCAATCCTCAGGGAGATCCCACGATATAAAACCATGCTGTGCCCCTGTCACCGCCCCAATTCTCGTTTCATCAGCAAGGTTTAAAACACTCTCCCAAGTGCTATCCCCAGTGTAATACTTAACCGACATTGCGCTAGAAATTGCATTTACAGTATTAAAAAACATGAACCTTGATGCAAAAGTATGAGGTGCCCCGATATAGATAGCCCCATCGGTCACTGTCATATTGTCGCCGTTCCAAGTTTTCATTTCTTTGGAGTAGTCCACTGTCTTGTAAATCACTTTGTTATAATCGTTTAAAAGTAAATGCACGTTAAAACCCCTTAAAATAAATCAAAATTAAAAAAATCGCCCTTTTTCTGCTTAGGCTCCCTTTTTTCGATACGTTTAAATGCCTCATTCTTCAATCGTAACGGGATAACCCTACCCCTGATATACCTAAATATAACATTCTTATTGTCGTAAAGGTATCCAGTTTTTAGTCCAAATTCCCTATCAGGTGCATTATATCCATGTTCGTTTTTATAACCTTCATGAATCCTACTTATTGCCGCTGCCTTTACTCTGTTAAATCTAACACCTTTATTCTCACTGGCAATTTTCAAAAAGTCTTTTTTTGTTGATATCCCTGACTCTCTCATAAATGAGGGAAATGTTGACTTTACATAAGTTCTACCTGTAACCTGATTTTTGTTCATCTCTAATCTTGAACTTGATTTTTCCGAACGAGATACTTCATAGATCATTTGGCGAATCTCAGCACTGATTCTCTTCTTTGCGTATCCGCTAGTATAGCTTCCGGCCTTACCCGTTGCAACATACCTTTCAGACATTTAAAACCTCATAAACTTTTCTAAAGTTTTTGCTATCTTCCACTATCTCTTGCGGTCTAACGAT
>DYOQ01000078.1:0-4741 GCA_020720455.1 Bdellovibrio sp. | reverse complement strand
AGTGCTACTTTTCGCTTGTAAGGTATTCTTATCTTACTCGCAACTTTTATAAAAAAATTCATTACATCACCAGCGCTAAAATTTTATTTTTCCACTCGTTTAGTCTCAAATCAGTTCTTAAAACAGAGTCTCTTTCTATTGCATCAACTAAAGTGCCAACTCTCCAATAATAAAGCATACTCAAATCGTTCATGATAGGAATCATGGCATCAACTAAAGCATCAAGATGAAGCCGCACAAACCCAGCTAGCATAATCGGATTGTTTGGATTAAGTTGCCCCAACCCTGCGAGCCTTGCCACTTCGGTATTAAGAATTTCGCTATTTTCAGCAGCAAACTGCATAATACACTCATCGACTTGATCCCTTTTACTTCTTAACTCACCATATTTTACTATTTGATAAGGATTAACTGGCGGCGTGTAACTGTGATCGTATAAAATTGTATTATCAGGATGTAAATAATAACCTTCGGCGTGTAGGCCTTCATCAACCGCATAATGAACATAATTAATTTGGTCGTCATAAGGAAATTGGTAGGAAATACTTAAAGCACTATATTTACCAACGCTCTTTCTAGTTGCATAACTTAAAACCGTAAACATCATATAAACCTCTAGTAATTATAAACCATTCCACCCAACCGCCAAGCGACGTAATAACATTCTATATCTGTAACAACCACCACACCAGCGTAAGTATCTGAAGCGTCTGAACCTGTGCGCTCTAATGAAATCCAGATGCTAGTCGCATTAGTTGCGCCAATTTCTGGAATGTAATCGCTAACCGATAAATATACGTCTGTTATAATTTCTTTATAATCCCCACTCGTTGGAACCGTAATAAGCCCGATCGCTGACTGTTCACCTGTCGCTGTTGTCGGCGCAAGTGCTGCTGTGCTGAAAACTCCCATAGAGCTTACCGATTTTCCCCACCGAATAACAAACCTAACCGCCCCAGTTGTAGCATTTTCCCCGTACCATTTTATTCTAAGTTTTAACGGCGTGGAAGTATCTAAGTCTAATGGCAATATCTTCGTGAAAGCTGTTCTTTGAATAGCTGAAGCACTAAATTCATTCAAAACTCTACCCACATCAAGATTGTCCGATAAATAAATATCCTGAGTAGTCGGCGTACTTGCCGCCGCTTGAAAAGATCCGTAATCTAAAAAAAATTGCTTAATTGGACGTGCCCAACCAAAAAATTCCACAAAACCATTAGCATCGATCTTCGTTTTATTCGTTTGAAGCTTTAAAAAGTCAAAACGGAAAGATTGCGTAATCGCTGTTTTAACTCTGTATCTAACCCAATAACTTGCAACACCATTGACAGTTGTTGATGCCCAGTTAGAAGCTATTTGATGATTGAATCTTGTTTGATAATCACCTAAAACAGACCCCACGCTGTTTCCTATCGATTGATAAGGGAAATTTGTTTGCGTCCCCATAATTGTAAACTCTGTCCACGCCGAACCGTTCCAATACTCTCTTGCAATCTCACCAGACCCAACGTTTAAAACTTGTGTAATATTATTTCTAACACCCGTAAACCACGCACCTGTAGAAGTACCGACATAGATACATGAGTTAGCGTTCACACTAGGTAACTCGGTATATAAACCATCTCCCTGCGTGATCACATTTGCTGAAACATCGGCCCATGAAGAAGTATCCGCATTATAAGTAAATACTTTCATGCCTAATTGGTGAGAATCTCCTGTCCCGAAAACAGAATTAGCCCCCACATCGTAGCGACCAACTGCAATTTTATTATTCTCTGTTGGCCTTATACCGCCGCCAAATTCTTCCCACGAAACAAAATCATCAACAAACTCTAACGCTGTCTCACCCACATTAACTTTTGGAATCTTCCCCGATTGCCCCGAATATGTGACTGGCGTGTCTGTCATTGCTAAAAAAGTGCTGTAAACTATGGTACTGGCCCCCATGTCGATAACAACGTCTGCTTCAGTTTTTGAGTAAAGATGACCGTTCGAACCCATCCACCACTTCACTGTACCCGATGGAATTGACCCGTCTGCTGGCTCTGTACTTGTTTTGTGCGTAACTATTCCGTTGCTCATATTAACACCAAATTTCCTTTTATTGCCAAATCACCATTGATCGTCATGCCGTTATAATTTAAAAGCTGATGGCCCTCAGGAATTAAGACCTCTCTATCTAAAGGAATCTCTTGAAAAGTAAAAGGTAACTCTTTAAAATATAAAGTTTTTACCTCATCATCAATTATGACACCTTCGCCGCCATCGTTCCCAAGGTAAACGGCCTCGTCAATAACAAGACCGTTTTCCAGTTCAAAAGATTTTTCCCAATCTGTCATTCTTACGCCTCAATCACTCTTCTTCTTACGCTAACAGTAACAGCAGCACTTGCACTAACTCTGAGTCTCATAACTTGAGCTACACCAGTACCGTCAAGATCAACCGCTATCACTGAATTAAAGGCTGTTCCTATTTTTAATTTTGAGTATATTGTATTATCTATATTTGCCGCATCCGCTGGAGTACCCGGCCCGATAACTCCATCGTGCACCGCCGCAAGCGATAGCAGTTTAACCCTTGCAGGATCAGAGTCTAGGCTAATAACAACATCCCAAATAACTCCCTTGTAACCATCAACTAAAATAGAGTCAACCGTTGTGATTGCAGTTATCGCCGCAACGCTGACGTTTGCCGCAATACTCTCCACCGCTGTTTCTAGCTCTTGAATGTTTTGTTTTGCAGTCTGGTTATCTGTTAGAGTTGAACCTGTATAAGTTCCCATCGTTGACGATTCTGCGGCTATCCCTATTGCTGTTTGAAGTAGTTGCAAATCTGTTCCTACTTCTTCCAGTGCTGCTTTTACCGATCCATTATCAGTAATTACTGTGTTGGTGAATGAACCTAAGTTTGTATCCCCTTGCGAGACCCCAACACTTGAAGTAATTGCATCAACATTCGCATCGATCTTCTGAATTGCCACTTCTACGGTATCGCTTGGTGATGGATTTCCTGTCGCTGGCGTGTAGCCACTAGATAGATTAATTCCTGTTGCTAAAGACCAATCAAAGTCAGAAATCTTGACGTAGCTTGAACCGTTATAAAAAACAATAGCACTGTTTTCTTGGCCTGATGGATCTGGTAGATACTTTCTAACAAGAAGCATATCGTTATCAGTAAGCGCACTAAAACCAGCATACGAAATCGTTAGTGTGTTAGTACCTATGACAGTTATTTTACCTAGAACCTCAGTGCCACCAGAACCAAACGCAATATATTCCCCTACGCTGAAATCCGCCCCTGTAAGACCTCCGTTATCGTCGGTGAAAGCAGTAGCATCAACCGTGCCACCTTCTGCTGGCGCTGCTGTTGCTGTTAATACCCTAACAAGCTCGGGACGCCAATTAATTCTTGTCACGTCATTAACCGTCGCCATTTTAACCCATTTATCTGTGCCCGAACCTGCCGTGATTTTTAAATATTGTTCGCCGCTAGTTCTAAAATATGTCGATCCGACTTCCGCCGCATCGTCAAAAGTTCCATAGCTACCGGCCTCGTTTGCACCAAATAAAATAGCAACTCCCGAATCACCATTTTCCGTTATTAGTTGAATACCCTGTTCAATACCAAACAATTTCCTTCCCATTTCAAACCCCCCTTTTTACCCAATCACCACGTAAAATAATTCTACGCTAATTGGGTATGTTTCAGTTGTTGTAAAAGCAAGATGCAATTTATTCCCAGTTAAAACTGCATCAATGGAAACATTAAAAGCATTTCCAACCCTATTGCTCACTATATTATCGACGAGAGAGCCGTTTTTTACTACGACAATCTCCATATATTTATTTTTATTTTCTGTATCGTTCCACAAGCTAACGAGATATTTAACTGAATGAAATCTTGGAATTTCTACCGATGCCCAACTTGGCGAGATGGTGGCCCGTTCTTTTTGCCAATAATTCGGACTAAAACCGTCTTGTATTGCCATATCATGCTATCTCTCTAAAAAACACCGTTGCCGATCCGCTTAAAGACCTCACCCAAATATCTATTGAAGTACCGTCTGCCCTTTTTTCTGCCACGTCTAAAAATTGTGAATTACTTGGAAATATTTCGTCCCCAACCTCATACGATTGCCCGTCACCGTTAGGATCAACGTTAATTGTTGTGCAGATATTTACGTTTGATTTATTAGTTATCTTGAGGCTGTTTCTGCCGGCCAAAATCCCTGCCCCAGTTGGAGTAGTAGCAAGCGACCTTTCTAATTTTGTCCATGTCGAATCTAAAATTGAGATAATAGTATCTTGGCCACCAGAATTAAGACCTGATAGCTTCATTTTTGCCGATGTACGCCTATAGACCTTGTTGTCATCGGTATCAAGAAAGAGAGACGCTCTTTCAGCGTCCCTCAAATCATTCACATATTCTTCTGCCATTCTTAGTAACCGTCACTAGCTTCGACGTAAAAATGAACACGACCAGCTGTTAACGATGCCGTACCGATAAGCATACTCATCACCGTGTCAGCTACAACTTTAGATCGTATATCGTGATCGTCCGTTGAATCGTAAAGAATTGCTCCCTTATTGTCTGTTGAACTAATGTAGTTAGCAACCAATACCGCTTTTCCAGCTAGCGTGAAATAACCGTCTGTATCGCCTCCAGTTATTCCAACTTCGGCCGTTGCTGCCCCTGCGCTAGTTAGTGCCTCTTCAACTTCTAACCAAAAGTCATGAATAAT
>DYOQ01000077.1:1889-9493 GCA_020720455.1 Bdellovibrio sp. | reverse complement strand
TAAGGTTGAACTCGCAATATCAATTGTCCCCTCATAGTTTTCACCTACCCTTGCAAGGATTAGCGATTCACCAGAAAGAGGATCACACCCCGCCTGCTGCTTAATACTACAAAAATAAAATGTAACAACCGAGTCACCATTTATATTAGTTATACTTTGGCGGCCGGCCAATATCACACGAACACTGCTCATACACCCAGTTACTAGTGTAAGCATTAACATGATCAATAAATATACTGTTGGGATCTTTGAATATTCCATATATAAGACATGATAAGCAACTTAGTATATTAATAGGTACATAATCGACAGGTATTGTAATAACAAATAAATACAGTGATTCAGTGTTAGAGAATAGTCATCATAATCTTAAGATAAATCGCCCATTATCATAGGCAGGTGAATCAAAATAATGTATAACAAAAATTATATGGATATAGTTAGCGCATGCCTTGTTGGAGTAAATTGTAGATTTGACGGTGGTTCAAAAACAGACCTAGAACTTCTGGCGCGGTTTCAAAATGGTGAACTAATTCCCGTCTGCCCAGAACAGCTTGGCGGGCTAACAACACCAAGAGAACCAGCAGAGTTTAAGAACGGAAAATACCTGACAAAATCTGGCAATGATGTAACTGCCAACTATTTATTAGGAGCAAGCGAAGCTTTAAAAATTGCTAAGCTCTGTAAGGCCGAGTGCGCATATTTAAAATCTAATTCACCAATGTGTGGCGCTAATAAAATTTATGATGGATCATTTTCTGGAAAAAAAGTTGACGGGGATGGTGCTTTTACCAAGCTTCTAAAAGAGAATAAAATCACCGTTTTTTCTAAATAATTAATTAATACGATAATTCTTCTATACCGATAAGCTCAGCATGAGTAATTACATCAGGTATTTCATTTTGGTTATAACACTTTTTATCTCTCTATCACTATCTTTAGCTAATGCTCAGGTTAGTTTTCAAGATCTCACTCAAGATGAACAAGCAAGGGTTCAGTTTTTAAACGACAATAATATGCCAGGAACGAGGTTACATATAGGCGGCATAAAAGATGGAAATAAATTAGTCGGGCCAGGACAGGTAAATAGCGGAATCGAATCTTTTCAAAATGGACTTGTCTCTCAGATGAAAACGTTGCTAGCTAAAAACCCTCAGATAGAATCAATTGAAATTAAAAAAACAGATTTCAAGGGTTATTACATTACCTGCATACCATCTCAAATAGCTGATGTTAGTTGCAATGATATCGTATCGAAATATTCGGCCAAGGAGGTAACAAAAGAGATCGCGCTTAAGAGTGGGGACAAATCTAGTAGCTTAAATGTTCTAGTTGCTAGTGAAGATAATTTTACAAAAGCTTATATGAAAGCTCGCTTCATCGATAGCTTTCCTGATTATAAAGATAGTAATGGCCTTGATGAGTTTGTTAAGACAAAGGTTAAAGAGGTTCAGGATCTAGCACAGGCGAATAAAATTGATATCGATCAACTTAAAGAGGTAATCGCAACATATAGAAGAGATGGAATTGAATCAGTAACGGATCCAAACTATAAAAAAGCTGTTACCCTACTCGACTCACTCGAAATTCCATTTGCAACAGCTAATAATCTAGAAGAGAGTCTCGAGAAGATTATCAAAACAGATAGTAGTTCCAAAACACTTGCAAATGGGATGAAAATAAGTCGCGCTCTCTCAGGTGACGATCTATATATTTTATTAAAAGATCCAAGCGGAAAAAATATTGAGTTAATTGGTGCCGACGCTAGAGGGCTTGGTGTAACCAACATGATTACAAGATTTGAAGAGATCACAAAACCCGGAACCAAGGTAGGTGGAATTGGTGATACAATCGCACTATCACTAAAAGCAATAAACAGAACCGACAAAATAATGTTTGATAGTATGAATGGGTACGCTGAGGCGCTAGGTGAAGCGATTTCAAAAAAAATCACCACGCAAGATATAAATAAATTAACCAAGGAAGAGCTCTCATTAAAACTACTTGAGGTACTAAAACAGGTAAATATCGACTATAACAAAACGGCTTCAACTAATTCTAAGTTAATGAACATGAGGGCAGCAAGGACTGATCCATCTAAAATAAGAGGCATCCTTGATGTCCGAGAAGCGATGGACTTAATAGGGAAACTGCATAACGAAGCGAAGGACCTTGAAGCAATGGGCGTGATTAAAGTTATTACCATTGACGACTTATTAGACCAAAACAAAGACCCAAACGAAAGGATAAAAAAGTGTCTTCAGCGAATTGTAAATAAAAAACAGTAGGAGTTAGAAATAAAAAAAACTGACCGTTTAAACTATCTTGTTCGAGAGGGAACAAAATGCGAGATGGATCGTGCCAAACTAGATTCAAGCTTATCTGAAGTTGGTTTAACCGCTGGTGAGTTTTTTAGCACAATCAATAATATCGTTTTCAAAACCCCAGTCGAAATCGTTGAAACAGTACTTAAATCTGAAGGGTATACTGTCAATCTTGAAAATATTTTGGCAGGGTTGGAACAATTTACTATTGGAATTGTTGCTAGCAATGTTGAAGAGAAGAATTTGGACAAACCTATTGTTAAAAAATATAACCACTCAATCCAGTTTAAACTTCCATCAAAAAGTAGTCGTGGCCTTTTACTCAATCTTTTTTATAAAGAGATTGAGATATACGATTCATTGCTATCCAAAGAAGGAAAGCTGGCAGAAAAAAATGAGTTAAAGAGCGAAATGGAAGGGTTAAAAGAAGAGAACATGAAGCTGAAAAAGGAGATTGGAAATCTTTATAAAAAACTTGGAAATGCCGGTGGTGTAAGTGAGCATGAAATCACAAAACTAATAGATAACATACCTCTTAGTATAAACGATATTCGTCCAGCAAAAGTCAGTGAGATCTCCTTAGATAAAAGGGATATCGAACTTAAGATTGGGAAAAAAAGTTTTCACTTCCCACTTATTAGATGTGCTGGGATTCCAAGTGTTGGCGATGATTGCTTAGCATATACAGAAAATGGTGTGATAAAAGATCTCTTTTTTTATAATTCACCAATGACACCATTTACAATCATTGTTGGGAAAACAGTTTGGAAAGAAAAAAACTGCCTTAAAGTAAGAGGGGATGATCGAAAAGAGTGGATCATTGAAGCAAAAAACGATGATGAACTGGAGCAGATCAGTAAGTTTAGAAGAAATGACTCGATAATATTAGAGTTCGCTAACAAAACTATAATAAGATTTAAAAAAACGCTTAAACCTATAAAGGACAATCTCCGTAGCAAAATCTACGCAGAGTTTTTGGCCAAAGAGATAAGTGATCAAAAAAAATTAGAAGCAAAGAATTAGAAGAAAAGAATAGAGAGAACTGAGGTATACATGGAAGGATTAAGAGAGAAAAAATATTTAATAGTTACTAGAAAAAGATTTGATCCAATTGCACTACTTCTTGCAGCAGTTGGAATTTTCTATGTGGCATTAATAGTTCTAGGAACAAGCAACAAAGAGACCTTATTTGATTTTCGAAGTTTCGTCATGGTTATTGGTGGCTCAATCGCAGTGGTACTGTTTCAATTTGATTTTTCCACACTAATAACATCTTTTATCGTTATCCTGAAGTCACTACTAGGTGGCCCTGAAAAAAAGATTGTAGCAATTAGCAGACAACTTGATGATACGATTCTAAATGGCCTTACCCTAAAAGATATAAGAGAAGGAAGAGAATTAACAGGTGAACTATTAAACGATATTGTCTACATGAATAAGCAGGGCCTTATTTTTGAAGAGATTGATGAGTTTATCACTTCTAAAATCTCAGAAGAGTTTTTAAGAAGGAACAACTGTGTCGACCTTTTAGAAAAAGCATCCACGATTGCTCCAGCGCTTGGGCTCTTTGGAACTGTAATTGGATTAATTGGAGTTTTAAAAAATTTATCAACCCCTGATCAAATTGGCCCTAATATGTCGCTTGCTTTAATGACTACAGCGTATGGAGCTGCACTAAGTTATCTAGTTCTAACACCGTTATCTGGTAGAATTGAACATCATAACAACGTATTTAAAGAACACTACAAGCAAATCTTATCCAAGATTGGGGTCTTACTAGCAAGAGAGGAAAGAACTATTTCAGGAGAGCAAGACAGGTGAAAATGGACTCTCTTTTTAACACAACCAGCAGCAATAAACGGTCAAAGTCCGCATCTTTTTATGTCAGTTTCAGCGATTTAACTGTTTTGCTTGCCACATTTTTTGTCATGATTATTTCCATGAGTAAAATTGAAACAGGAAGTTTTGAAAAGATTAAAACAGCGTTCACTGGCCAAACTAACGATACGTTAATAGCGCTTGCACTAAAACTTGAAAAAATTGCCACTCAAGATCCAGGGGTTCCTGGTGTAACTGCGAATATGGCATCTGATGGTGTTAGATTAGATATGGATACTACCATGTTATTTGACCTAGGAAGTTCGCTAATAAAAACTGAATTTTTGGCCCCTCTTGAACCACTACTGATTGAAATAAAAAATACTGGATATCTAGTCGACATTGAAGGCCATACTGATGATATCCCTCTTTATAAAAAACATGAGAAAGAGATTGAGACAAATTGGACACTTAGTGGAAGAAGGGCGGCCAGTGTTGCCAAATATATGATTGAGTTTGGATTTGATCCAAATCGTTTACGAATAGTTGGCCATGCAGACACCCATCCAAAAGTAAGTATTAAAAATAAAATTGGTTCAGAGTTAAACGAAGCGAGATCAAAAAATCGCAGAGTAACTCTTTTAATAAGGTAATTTTGAAATGGTAATTAAACGTCTTTTTTTAAGCAATAGTATCGACGCTGGAATAAGTTTCAGACACGACAGTTCAACTAAATTTAAAATCACTAGAAAAAAAGATCCTCATGGTATCTATTTTTATCATTTGGAAAATATCTCAAGGCATGAAAAAATTCAGATCCCTAATTTTCTCCTAGAAAGAGTAAGGGCCACCATTGAAGAGATAACAAATAGGAACGATACAATTGAGCCGATTGAGCCGATTGAACAACCTATCTATTTTAAAGATAAATGTCACTACAAGATCACGACTGATAAAAATGACCTGAAAAAGATTTTCATTATGGATGAAGAACCTGAAAAAGGTTCCACTGGATTTATCAGCTTTAATCGCGATGGACTAATAACTCTTACAAAACTACTCTTTGATAAAAAACTTGAATATCCAAACGATACACTAAGAAGAATCATTGCCTATCACAAACTTTTTCAATTCTCCTTTAGCGATGCTAGCGAATCCATCACAAGTGATTTAGTTTTAAAACATGGAATCCTTTCGGAGGTTGAAAATTTCACTCCGGCGTTAGGAATGGCGCTAGATAAAAACGAAAAAGTAGAGACAGTTCATTCAAAAAAAAATACAACAAGGCCTCAAAGTGGAGATATTAAGAGTAGTCCTAAAGCAACCATTTTTCAGTCACACTTAGCAGAGAAAAAAAGAGTTGATGAACACAGGGTTGATTATGAAAAACTTTTTAGTTCAAACGAAGGCCATGGACAAAAGTTCAGAGAAAAACTTAGAGAGAGTTTAGCTAAAAATGAAAAAGTAGAAAAAAGAAATCAGTTTTTTGCTCCAATTCTTGCTGACACGATAAAAAAATATGCTCCCGTTCCATTTAAATGTGAATATACCACCGATGAGATAAATGAGCTGCGAACAAGTTTCTTAGGAGACCGTCACGCAGAATACTTTTTAGGCATTGAGATTTGCGACTGTCTTTTTAGACGAAACCGTCAACTTAAAACGTTTCGGTTCCCTCTTTACTATATGAAAGTCAACATTAAAGAGTCTGGAAGATTCATCTATATTGAACCAAGGGATGATAACACGTTATTTCTTAATCACATGGCCCTCGCTAATATAATTGAAAATTTTGGACAGCATCAAAATGGAACAAATAACGTAGACACTTTTTTAAAAACACTTAAGGCACAGCAAATAGAGATTAGTGGTAGTTTTGATAGAATATATTTAGCAAGACACCTTCCGTACAATCTCGATGTTTTTGATAAAACGAGAGACTTACTTCTTGGCCCTCCACATGAAAACGGAATGGGAGGACTTCTTTCAATTTTAAAAATAATTGGAATTGAGTGTGATCTTGACAGCGTTTTCTTATATAAGACACCAAAGATCAATACCCCTACCTCCAAAGCTTCAGAATACGATCTCGATCAACTTCTTGAGCAAGCTTATAGCACACCTGACAAGTTTTATCGTTCACTCCTTGGACAGTTCCTATCACCTAGCACTAAAAGAAAATATAAAAACAAAGAACCATTTTGTGAAACATCTCTATCACCGGGCCATCCAACTCCTAGCTATAAAAAACTAGTAGACAAACTAAATAGAGATAATATTTTACTCTTAGAAGGGCCTCCAGGAACAGGGAAAACTTTCTCCATAATGAATCTACTGATTCATGCAATTAATGAGAAGAAAAAAATCCTGATTGTCAGCGACAAAGAAGGTGGCCTTCACGCATTAAATGAAAAGGTTGAAGAGTATCTAGTCGGAAAAGATTTTGAATCTAATAGTTCAAAACATTTAATCTTTTTATGGAGACATGCTAGAAAACTTATTGATCAAGTTGCCGCTCAAGACAAACCTCTTTCACAATTCGCTAGTGATTTAAAAGCTCAACTCTGCTTAGATCTTTCTGATAAGATCAGCAATGATCCCTCTATTAATTATAAAGATGAGATTAATTGCATCGACAATGAAATTAAACAACTAACAAACAAGATTGATGACATCATGCTTTTAAGGTTAAACAATCTTGACTCTAATGAAAGCGTATCTCCAAAGAAGCTGCATGCAACGACTATTCAAGACATCAATGAGCTAATAGCTTTTTTACAGTTTATTGGGCCAACGAATCCTGATAATATTAAACTTGTTTCTAACTTTATTAACGATCGAAAGTTTCTATCAAAAGAAGCGCCTGAACTTGCAAGAGATCTTTTAAATATTGACTCAGAAAAACCGACTGTAAAGCTAGAAGAGGCCTTAAATAGTTTACTAGCAATAATCAAGGCCAAACCAAAAAACAGAGAAAGGTTAACCAATGCTCTTTCTCTCTGTAAGAACGAGACACTTAGGATTTATCTTGATAAAACTTGGCATAAACATTTTGGTATTAAATCTAAAATACAAAACTCATTGGTCAAATTAGGTTCTCTCTTTAGATACCCACTCTTAAGAAAACTTAACAGAATTTCTAGAGTAATAAAAAATCAATTAGCTTTTATAAAACTTGAATCAAAGCTACCGAAAGCAGTATGGAAAGAACTAAAAATCATTCACCACGCTCTAACAGATGGAGGAAACAATAAAATTCCACTGACTCTTGAACTTTGTCAGTTTGCAACTAAAGACAATGCTGATAGTTCTATTAGTAGCAACGAACTCATCCAAGACCTTCTTGAAAAAATAGATTCTCTTCAAGAAAAAAGAGATCAAAGCATTAAACTACTCTTTATACAAAACTTAAAAGAGATTATAACATCACTGTTTATCAGTAGCAGTAGCAGTAGCAGTAGC
>DYOQ01000077.1:0-1789 GCA_020720455.1 Bdellovibrio sp. | reverse complement strand
CAGTAGCAGTAGCAGTAGCAGTAGCGGCAGAAAAACCTCTCCACTTACTACGATTAGTGCAACACTTGATGGACTAAAAGAGTGTCAAACCTTAGATGATGGAACCGCCCTTTGGCACGACTTGCAAAACTCTCTCTATCAAACATTTCCTATCTGGCTATGCCGAAAACAAAATGTTTCATTCTTATTTCCTTGTCATGAACAACTGTTTGACTTAATCATTGTTGACGAAGCTACACAGTGCCGAGTAGATGATGCTCTCCCTCTCCTTTACCGTGCGAAAAAATTTCTAGTTGTTGGAGATGAGAAGCAGACCGTACTTGCAAAAGACTCAGTAGTAGATGACTACCTATTCAGCGAATTTGATCTAGACGAACATCTCCGAACTACTCAAGCAAGAGGTTTAAAAGGTGGTGGTTCAAATATTTTTTCATTAATTAAGGGCATCAAAGAGTCATCGGTTATGCTTGATGAACACTACAGGTGTCCTCCTGAGATCATCGAATTCTCTAACAAATATGTTTATAATAATGAGCTTAGAACCATGAAGTGGAATGTTAATAGCAACAGAACTGTTACTGTTAGTAACGCTGAATTTGCGGCGAGCTCTAGTGTTAGGATAGATAAAGGTCAGTTTAAAGGTATTGAGACCGAGATGATTGATCGTTTTTTTGAATATATTGAGTCAGAAATAATCAAGATTGAGAAAGAACGTGGCAGGAAAATTAATGTAACTACAGACGTTGCCATTTGCTATTTCCTACTAAAGAATAGGCCTTATATTGAAAAAATTGCCAACAACCATCTCTCAAAATGGCAAAGAGGAGATCAAATCCTTCACGGAGCTGGGGCCGCGCTTCAAGGCAAAGAGCGAGATTACATCTTTTATCTCTGGGACATAAACAGAGGAAACATGATGGCATTTAAGCAAGGTGATGAACCAGATAAAAGGAAGGGCGAATTAAATGTTCTAATGAGTCGGCCAAAAGAGAGATCTTTTCATTATCTCCATAAAAATTTTGCTGAACTTGATCATCATAAAAGCACGATTACCGACTACCTATGGAAAAAATATCACAGTAGCAAGTTAATGGATGAAAAAAAATTCATTGAGAGAAAAACTAAACCAACTAGTGATTTTACCCCATGGCGTAGATATAGCGGCCAACTTATTGAAGCACTTCTAGAAAAACTTATTAGCGATAAAGATAAAAAACAATTTATCTCATACAAAAAAAGCTATAGCGTAATTGTTGGTGATCCAAACTATCGAGTCGATCTAATTATCAGCAATAAAGATAAACATCTAGGGGTTGTAGATTTAGCAGGTTTTAATATAGAGAGAGAAAATGGAGATGATGTAGTCGATTACTATTTTCAGTTAAAAAGAGCGGCCCCAGAGATTACGCCAATCTTTATTTTTATTCATGAACTAACGCTTAAGAATCTTGAAATTGTTCCTCGAATAATCAAACTAATAAAATATTAATCTAGTTTTTTTTCATCATAGTTATTTTTAAAAATTATAATTTCTGCAATTTCTGCAAGGGCCTGTTTATAGGCCTTCTGGGCCGTGCGTTCTTCTACAAAAATATTTTTCATCTCTGTTACTCGGACACAAAATTAACTCTGGTTTATGTGGATGAAAAAAGTGCCTATGCGTTTTTCTCTGATCACCCTTTCTCAATTCAGACAACCTCAGCGGAAAATCTATGTTGCAAGAAAACTTTCTGTTTATAGAATCCGTTTTTTGAAAGTACTGACATAAAAATAATGTCGGGCCATGTCG
>DYOQ01000020.1:34629-42527 GCA_020720455.1 Bdellovibrio sp. | reverse complement strand
GGAGAGCATGGGATTTGAACCCACGAACGGTTGCCCGTTACACGCTTTCCAAGCGTGCGCCTTCGACCACTCGGCCAACTCTCCGTACATGAAATATTAACTTAAATAATTAACAATATTTGACGCTTAAATCAAGATAATTTCATTGATTGATAGCTCTCACGTTGCTTTCTAAAAAAATCAGATAAAAGTTTTGAACATTTGTAATGCTCAATTCCTCCAATGACACTAAAGCTATGATTGAGTCGCTTATCATTGTAGAGATTGTATCCAAGGCTGATGGATCCACCTTTTGAATCGTAGGCCCCAAAAACTAATTTACTTAGTCGTGCGTGCTGAATTGCTGAAAGACACATTGGACATGGTTCAAGAGTGACATAAATTGTGGCGTCAATCAACCTCCAGTTTGCAATGTTTTTTGCAGCATCCTTTATTGCAATGATTTCTGCATGGGCCGTTGGATCGTGCTCTTGTTCTTTCTGATTAAATCCTTGTCCAATTATGTTTCCAGCTTTTGCTACTATGATTGCTCCAACCGGCACTTCGTTTTGCTGGTATGCTTGCTCTGCTCTTTCAAGCGCACTTGACATGTGCCAAATATAGTCAGAGAAATTAATTGATAGGTTGTTCATCTTGCTTAAATTTCTTTCTAGTTTTTTCTTTACGGTCTTGTCTCCAAAATGCCATAAAATTGCTATAATGTTCTGATACACTTGTATTATCTAATTTGAATTTTACACCGTAGTTATATCCTCTACCTGTCGAGTATCTTCTACGACTCATTATTTCACCATCGAACTCATTACTGCTACCGCCAAACGTATTGTTAATTTTTATAGAGATGGAAGTGCCCACATCAAGATGTTCAAAAAGAACAACACATCCGGCCCCTCTTCTTACGTCGGTTAATCTACCTTCGGCCATACTTAGCTTTTCTGAGTTTACGCTTATGGGGACATCGCTTCTATATCTGAAATCATACTCCCACCAATTTACCATTGGAAAAAAAATTGGCGAATATAGCAGATATGATTCAATAATTAGTGCAGTAGCGGCAATTAGATAGACGATGAAGACAGTTGGCATATTGTAGATTAAAATTGATTTTGAGATACCGTATGCAATGTATATTGCAAGCAGACCAGCAAATGTCCAATACGTATAATAAAACTTCTGAACGGTTTTAAAAAACATTTTATAGAATAAAAGAATTACGAGAAGCTTAATAAAACTTCCAAAGCTAAATGAATCACTGAATTGCTCTATTGAAAATGCCAAAATAACAAGAGGGAAATGCAAGTAATGTAGCATCTTAATCTTATCGATTTCATCTCTTAGTTTAAATTTGTGAAAAGTACGTTTCATACGTATATTATTGCTATAATATTCTAAACGAACAACACTTTTCAGTGCATATGATTTAGTACTGTACGGAATTAAATGAAAGTAGCACTTATTGAGCCATATTTTACAGGTTCACACAAACAGTGGGCAACACAACTCCAAGAATATTCTCGTCATGAGGTGAAAATTTTTAGCCTGTCTGGCCGGAACTGGAAATGGCGAATGCAAGGTGGTGCCATTGAGTTGGCACAAATGTTTTTAGAGTCAAAGTTTGAACCAGATGTTTTTTTATATACAGATATGTTAAATACTCCTCTCTTTCAGTCGCTTGTAAAAAAGCAGTTTTCACATATAAAATCGTTACTCTATTTCCATGAAAATCAACTCACCTATCCTTGGTCGAAGAATGATGAGTATTTCGATAGAGATAAGATCACGTATGGTTTTATCAACTATTGCTCGGCACTTGCTTCAGATAAGATTTTTTTTAATTCAAAGTACAACATGAGCAGTTTCTTAAAAAATAGTTATGATTTGCTTAAGGCCCTCCCAGACTATGACGGTAGCTCAAATATCGAACTAATAAAAAGTAGAAGTGAAATTTTGCCAATAGGAATTGATTTTTCTGTTTTTGATAAGAACAAGAGCAGTAAAAGTGACCATCCCGTGGTCCTATGGAACCACCGGATGGAGTATGATAAAAATCCTGCTGATTTTTTCAATGCTCTGTTTGCACTTCAAGAAGAGAAAATAGACTTTAAGCTAATAGTCCTTGGAAAAGAGATTAAGGGAAGGCCAAAGATTTTTGACGAAGCAAAAGAGAGACTCGCTGAAAACATAATTCATTTTGGCCATGTTGAATCAATAGAAAAATATATAGAACTTTTGTGGACGGCAAATATTCAACCGATTACATCGAATCAAGATTTTTTTAGTATAAGTGCCGTCGAAGGATTGTATTGTAATTGCTACCCCATTTTCCCTAATCGGTTAGTATTTCCTGAACACTTTGAAAACGAGAACAAAAACAAAAACAAAAACAAAAACGAAGATCGAAGCATGAATCAGCATCTATACGAAGATCAGTGTCAGTTAATTTCAATTCTTCGAAATGTAATTGTGAATAAAAAATACGTTGGAATTAAAATGAACCAGTTTGTAGAAAGGTATAGTTGGAGAAATTTAGTTGCTAGATATGACGATCTTTTAAATACTTGATAATTCTTTTGCCAGTTTCGGCATTACATTTTGAACTGTTTCCCAAAGTTCTTCAATGTCGGCATTTTCATAAGAGTGAATGAGTATATCTCTCATTCCGGCCATGGCTTTCTATGGAATATGTGGGTGTTGATTTCTAAATTCTGTAGTCAGTCTTTTAATGGAATTATCTGATGTATTTTTAAATGGCGCACCCAGAGCGATTCGAACGCCCGACCTTTTGGTTCGTAGCCAAACACTCTATCCAACTGAGCTATGGGTGCACTATGATCTTTTTACTGAGCTTGCCAAGGCTTGGCAAGCTCAATTTAAAGTATACGCAATAATGTTAAGAAAAATTAAGCAAGAATATCGTACGGACGAATAGTTTTTCTTCCGTTAGCTTCACATCTTTTCTGGGCCTGATCAATTGGCCAGTACATGTGTTCATTTAGAGCTTCAAGAGTTTCATTGGAAATGTTATAAGTTTTGTCACCTTTACCCTTCAAAGCCTCTTTAGTTTTTGAACCAACAAGTAGCATCTCCTTTTTCTCTGCTGTTTCTGATATAAAAAATTTCCTGTTTAATTTTATTTAATTATCTCGCTTCCGAGATGGATATTCTATCTCCAAGTGATTTAGATTTTCTACCAATAAAACTAATGGCCTCATCTCTTTCAGCTTCTTCTTTGCAGGAGATGCAAAGTTCTGCAGTTGGGCGCGCCATTAACCTTTGAAATCCGATTGGTTCTTCGCACTCTTTACAGATCCCATACTCGCCTTTTTTAATTCTTTTGTGAGCTTCGCGAAGTTTTTTCTGATAAAAAAGCTCGCGGTTTCTGAACCGTAAGTTATGATTGCTTAAATTGGCAGCATTGGCCAAATCAACATCATCACTTAACTCTTCATTTGGTAGATTGAATTCGTCTGAGAACACGACATCTGTATAGATAAGTCCGCTCTCTTGTTTTACAATCTCAGTCTCAAGTTCTTTAAGCTGTGATTTAGTTAGTTTTTTTCCTTTTTCAACGATTGCCATTTTTTCTCTCTCTCGATGTAGAGGGACTATTCAAGCCCGCCTCTTAGATTCATTAATACTAATTTGCTAATCATTTTTAAGGTCTCAAACACACCTATGCCTTCAGTTGCGGTTGCTTCAAATGTTGGTACATCAAACTCATTTAATCTCTCTTCCAAATCTTGCGTAGGAGATACATTTGGTAGGTCACGCTTGTTCCACTGCATGACAAGAGGGATTTTTTCTATCTCATAACCTTGTTCGATCAAATTTGACTTGAGGCCTCTTAAGCTCTCAATGTTTGCATCCATTTTTTCTACTTGTGAATCAGCGACGAAGACTATTCCATCGACTCCTCGAAGAATTAATTTTCTACTGGCCTCATAAAACACTTGCCCGGGAACAGTGTATAGGTGGAACCTAGTTTTAAACCCTCTAACCTCACCTAGGTCAAGAGGAAGAAAATCGAAGAAAATGGTTCGTTCGTTTTCTGTATTTAAAGAAATGATTTTTCCTTTTGAGGTTCCACTTGTTTTTTTGTAAACGTACTGAATGTTTGTCGTCTTACCGCCAAGTCCTGGCCCATAATAGACTATTTTGCAGTTAACCTCTTTGGTGTGGTAGTTTACAAACGACATATTTAATTTCTCACAAAAGAAAAAATTTTATCAATCTCATTATCAGAGATATCCTTAAATAGGTATTCGCCCTTATTGTCACTATGCTGAGTGTTAGATGTGTTGCACGTAACGCACTTGGCCTGACCCTCCATCTTATCAGCAATAAGTCTCATTTTGCTTTTTATTTTTCCAGGATTGTTTTCATTGGAATAAATAATTCCAAGATAATATTCGCTAGAGTTAACATATATAGGCAAAGCGTAGATCCCGCTTTCAGACGTATCAAAGCTGAGTCTAAACTCTTTGCTTTGGTTAGCATTTTTTATAAATGAAGAGAGCGCATTGGCAGCTTGCCAAGCCCCTCCAAGCAGTGCTCCAATTGTTGCTTCATTTTGTTTATTTACTTCAGTATTGTGAAAAAAAAGAGGAACACCATCTGCCCGACACATAAAAATTGTGTATTTATCTAGATCAAATTTAGAAATATTTTCTGAAAGAAAATGTATGAAAAATCCATTTAAGTTTTTTTTATTCGATTTTAGTTCCACTTTATAATGCCCTTCGGTGTTCAATCGCTTTACTAATTGTTAGCGCATCCAAGTATTCGAGGTTTCCTCCCATCGGAATTCCAAGTCCTAAAGTTCCAACAATTACTTCAGATGGAACCATCTGTTTAATATAAGATGATGTCGCGTCTCCTTCAATTGAAGGGGATAGTGCTAAGATGATTTCTTGAATATTTTCGTTATGAATCCTATTTGTAATATTTTCTAAATTAATTTCACGAGGGCCAATTCCGAGGAGCGGATTTAGTAAGTTTCCAAGGACATGGTATTTGCCTTTAAAGTATCCTCCCCTTTCAATTGCAATACAGTCAGAGATAGACTCAATAATACAAAGGATTGGACTGTTAAATCTTTCGTAAGAGGAGCAAATTTGGCAAAGGTCATGATCAGCAAACATTCCGCAAATTTTACATTTCTTTATAGAAGCAAGAGCAGATATTGCTCGTCCAAATTTCATTAAGTCTTCTTGCTTCCAGTTTGCCATGACAAGAGTTTGTCTAATCGCAGTTTTTTCACCGACTCCTGGAATCTTAGTCAAACTATCAATGAGGTTTTGAATGGTAGTTGGAAATTTCACAATTGGCCTACTTGCAATTAGAAAAGGCCAGGAATATGAAGGCCACCTGTTATTTTCGACATAGCATTTGAAACCATATCATGTGACTCTTTAATTGCCTGATTGGCCCCAGTTTTAATTAGTTCTTGTAGCATCTCAACATCGTTTGGATCAACACACTCGGGTTTAATTTTGATGTCGATAATTTCCTGCTTTCCGTTAACCTTGACCGAAACCATGCCACCACCAGACGTAGCTTCAATTTCACGGTGGTCTAACTCTTTTTGAAGTGCGGTTATCTTAACTTGCATCTGATTTGCTTGTTGCAAAAGGTTATTCATATTTTTTGCCATCAATGACTCCACTAAAAATTGTTACTTATCCATATTAACAATAATTTTGTCGATTTTGGTATTAAAAATTTTTTCTGCAGAAGAAACCGTATCTAACCTTAAAAATTCTTGCTCTCTATCTTGTCTGCGCTTCTCTTCTTCTGCGTGATATAAATCCACTTTTGATTGGAAGTTTAGCTCATGTTTTTGATCACCATCTAATGAGACAAGCTCTATATGAATATTATTTACCGAATAATTATAAAAAGTGGAGGCTTCATTTTTAAGTCGATCAATGACCTCTTTGTCTTGTAAGTATTCTAAAAAAACGGTGGCAGCTGAATCAAATCCAATCGTAATTTTTAAAACTCCCTCAACCTCTTCTTCTGGTTTTGTTAAGTTTCCTTGCTCAAGGTTTGAGGCCATGGTTATAGTTTTGCTTCGTAAAAATTTTAGAAATCCATCCCACGTTGGTTTTTCATTACACACAGTATTGCTATTTTCAATTTTTTCTTCAGTCATTTCTTCTTTTTTTTTTATTACGCTTTCGGTTTCGCCTGCTGGCCCTTGTTCGAGAGCTAACGGTTCAACAGGTGATGACAACGTTACTGAACTCGATCCAAGAATTGTTCTCCGAAGGGTAATTTTTTGAAGTGTGACCTCGGTTACTCTTACTGGGTCAATGGAGGAAAGAATCCACGACGCATCTTGTGCCAATGTTTCATAGATCCAAAAAAGCTCATCAATCGTTAATTTAGCAATTAAACTATTTGATAAGAGCTTCATCTTCGTTAGCATCATTTTATCATCAAAATATTCTATTAGCTTAAACACGTGATCTAAAATGGATCTTACAATGCTAGAAACCTCTATGTTTTCGCGAATGAGTTCTCGATATATTTGAGAACATTTTTTTTGCTTACCAGAAATAATATTATCGACAAGAGCAATAATTGTTTGATTGTTAGCAACACCTAAAATGGATGAAATATCATTCAATGTTACAATTTTGTTTTCACAAAAACTAAAAACCTGTTCGAGGGTAGAGAGAGTGTCCCTCACTGACCCTCTTCCTTGATTGCAGATTTGCTCAATGACCTGATCACTCTCAAACTCGACACCTTCGCTTGAAGCAATCATTTTGACTTGTGCGCAGAGAAGTTCAATGGGCACAAGTTTTAAATCAAACCGTTGACATCTTGAAACTACAGTGTCTGGTAGTTTATCAATTTCAGTAGTAGCTAATATAAAAATAACGTGCGGAGGTGGTTCTTCTAACGTTTTAAGAAGCGCATTGAACGCACTAATTGAGAGCATGTGTACTTCATCAATTATATAAATTTTATATTTTGCTTTTATCGGAACAAATTTTACATTTTCAATAAGCTGTCTTACATTCTCAACGCTATTATTAGAGGCTCCATCTATTTCAATTACATCTAGAAAACTGTCATGATCAATTGATTGGCAGTGCTCGCAACTACAACAAGGATTGCCATCTTTGACAGGGTTTAGACAACATAAAGCTTTTGAAAAAATTCTTGCCAGAGAGGTTTTACCAACCCCTCTGGTTCCAGTTAGTAGATATGCAGCATTTACTCGATTGTTAATGATTGAATTTTGAAAAGACTTTGTAATGTGTAATTGGCCTACGACCTCTTGAAATTTTTTCGGCCGCCACTTTAAAGCTAATGGTTTATGGGACATTTATCTCTCTCTCAAAGTGGCAACCGACCAACAAACACGATGCAACAATAGCTACCGTTGCTTCGTTCCCGATCTGGCGGGTTTCACCACTGCTTACAACTGTCAGTGGCCAATTGCCATGCGTATAATATGGAGATGCTAGATCATTGTCAACTAGCGTATTTGAATGAGCAGATACAAATTATTTTTTCCCCAGCATATCAAAATGGTGAACATGCCGGAGGTGTAAAAGGTTTTCATATTGTGGATGACAGGGATGGCCATGATAATATGTTTTAATGCTTGATGTTTAGAGGCAGCGTTTTTTTACTTGCCACTTTAGAATTACGGCGTAAAATTAAAGTATGGTTAAAAGAATTATAAATACCAGAAATGACTACAGTTTTTTTTTGATTGGTCCAAGGCAAACTGGCAAAACATACCTTATTAATGGATCTTTTTCAAAAGAAACCACTCAAGTTTACAATCTTTTAAAGACCGATGAGTACATGAAATATGTCTCTAATCCATCACTATTTAGAAGTGAAGTTATTGGTAGAGACAAAAAAATCACACACAT
>DYOQ01000020.1:0-34529 GCA_020720455.1 Bdellovibrio sp. | reverse complement strand
ATGGGATGCTATTTGAGCACTGGATTATCAACGAAACGTTGATGTTAAGTTCATATTTAAAAAAAGATTTAGTATTCTCTTTCTATCGAACGGAACATGGAGCAGAGTTAGATTTGATTATTGAAACTCCGAAAAACCAAATTATCGCAGTAGAAATTAAGAGCAGTGAAAATCCAAATCCGACATCTTTTGTTAATGGATTTAAATCATTCTCAACAGCTGTTAAGCAAGTTGATAAAAAAATTGTTGTTTGCAATACGAAATATCAGCGCAAAGAAGACGATATCGATGTCTTACCTTGGAAAACTTATTTTGAGTTCATTTTGTCTTTGTAGTTTAAAAAAATAATCAATGCTTCAATTAGGGCCTCTTGTTTGTATGAACTTCCTCTTGCGCCAGAAAGATGATGTCCTTTAACCTCGCCAAGATTTATTGCCTTAAAATATTCAGGGAAGTGGGCGTTTTCAACGCAAACCATTCCGTCGTTTGGGCCATCAATTGAGAGTAGTGTCCTAGCGATCATCATAGAATAATGGCCTTCGTGCCAATCAGAAACAAAGGCAATAGAGGTATAAAATAGCTCTTCTGGGAGCTCATGATAATTTCTCTTAAACCATCCTTCTCGCCTTGTTGAATCTAGATGAAAAAACTCTTTAGAGAGGCCAGTATTTTTTAGAAGCTTTATAATTCGTTTATTGAAGTGATCTGTTCCAAGAATTGGGGAGGCGATTGTTGATAACCCCAAAATATATTTGCGAGAAAAATCTTGATGTTTTCTAATAAAATAGAGAGCGTCAGTCCCACCTTTTGAATAGCCAATTAGCCACAGTTTTTTTCTGGGGTTTTCCTCAATATATTTTTCAAGTTGATCCTTTAATAGTTTGCAATTGTGCCGGTGCCCTTTGATGCCAGAAGTTTTGGGGGTTAAATATTCAATCTCATAACGGTCAAGTAAGTGTTTGGCACCTTTTTCAAAAGCAGCAGTAGTAAATAGCTCATTAAAGACACCGGAGATTAGAATTATCGTAACGTCTTCAGTTTTTTTTACTTTCAGCTTTGATTTGTGTGTTTTGTATTGAATGGCCCTGTTTCTGTCGCAGTAAATAGCTTTGAAAATTTCTTTGTCGCTAAAAGTTGTATCACTTTTATTGTTACATACAGAGGATAAAATTCGAGTCTCATTTTCTGATGTTTTTTTTGGTACCTTGTATTTTGAAAGCGGAATTGGAGAGGTGAGAAGTCCGAGGTATGATGAGGCGATCCAGTTCGAACTACCTCCAACTGTGCGAAGAAACGTAATGAGATGTTTTATATCTCTATTTTTACCAAGGTTTAAAATCTCGGCCCAAATTTCTTTTTGAGAGAGAACAAGGGCATTCTTTAAAGCGGCTAGATTTTGTTCCTTTCTTCCGTTGGCATCAGCAAGCTGCTCCTTTATCTGAAGAATTCCTTTTTTTGTTTTATTGATCATTAGCACCTTTCAATCGTGAATTAATTGCCAATAAGGAATTGTTATATTAAGTAGGTTTAATGTCAAATTAGGAGAGTGGTATGGCAATAGGCGTAATTGGTGGTAGTGGTATACAGAAACTTGATGTAATTATTGTTAAAGGTGAACATAGTGTTGATACACCGTTTGGAAAACCTAGTTCAAAAATTGTTGAAGCGGAACTTGGCGGTGAGAAATTTTATTTTTTAAAACGTCATGGTGATGGCCATATTCATAACCCAAGTGAGATTAATTATAGAGCAAATATTTATGCACTAAAGTCTGTTGGTGTGACTCATTTGATCTCTATTTCTGCTGTTGGTTCATTAAAAGAGGAGCTAGCACCGACGACAATTGTTTTGCCAGATCAATTTATAGATTGGACAAAAGGAAAGCGCGAGAGATCTTTTTTTCAAAGTGGAGTTGTTGGCCATGTCTCTGTTGCTGAGCCAATTGATAAAAAATTACAAGAGGCCACTGCATCAGCATGTAAGAAAGCAGGTGTAAAAGTTAGTGTTGGAGGCTCATATATTTGTATAGAGGGGCCTCAGTTTTCAACGAAAGCTGAGTCAAATATTTATAGGTCATTTGGCGCGAGCGTTATTGGAATGACAAATGTACCAGAGTGTTTTTTAGCTGTTGAGGCCGGAATGAGTTATCTCACGTTGGCAATGGTTACTGATTATGATTGCTGGAAAGATGAACACTGTACAGTTGAAGAGATTATGAAAGTAATGGATTCGAATTATAAATCGGTTCAAACTATTTTAGGGCATTTGATTCCAACGCTTGCTAAAAATTTACCACCAAGATCACTAAAAAATGAAAACGTAGTTATGACAAATCCTGCTCTGGTTTCTAATAAGATAAATGAAATGATTAAGGTCCTAATGAAGTGAGTGAGACAGACAAATATTTAGAACATTATTCGGTGATGAATAGAGATGTGTTAGAATTTCTTAAATGTGATACGGCGTTGCCAGTTTATGCTGATATGACATTTGGTGGAGGAGGACACTCGCTTGCGTTAGCAGGACTAAGCTTAGACACGAAAGTGTTTGCAGTAGATCAAGATCCGCAAGCATATGAGAATGGCAAAAAATTGATTCAGGAAAAAGGTTTGAGTGACAGAGTTTTTTTATATAAGACAAACTTTGTAAACTTTAAGTCGCTGGTTGATCATGGAAGCATTTTGCAGAAAAGTTTTGATGGGATTGTAATGGATCTTGGAGTTTCAAGTCATCATTTTGATAGTCCAGAGAGAGGGTTCTCTTTTCGGTTTGAAGCTGAGCTAGATATGAGAATGGCCGCAGATGATTCTTCAGTTATGACCGCAAGAGAGATTGTAAATAATTATTCAGGAGAAGAGTTAGAACTTATTTTTAAAGACTATGGAGAAGAGCGATTTGCAAGAAGAGTTGCTGAAAATATTGTTGAAGCTAGATCTAAAGTCGAGGTGGTAACGACAAAAGATTTAGAGACTATAATATTTCATAGTTATCCTAAAAATATGAGGCACGGGAAAATTCATCCAGCAACACGTTGTTTTCAGGCCCTTAGAATTGCAGTGAACAGAGAGCTTGATGTTTTAAAAGATTCAATTGCGAGCGTTGCTTCACTTCTTGGAGAGGGTGGAAAACTAGCGATAATTAGTTTTCATTCACTAGAAGATAGAATTGTTAAACATGAGTTTAAAAGTTTGGCCCAAACTTCCCAGTTTAGTGTCGTAACGAAACGGCCGCTTTCTCCCTCAGAAGAGGAGTTGAAAGTTAATAGTCGTTCAAGAAGCGCAAAACTAAGAGTATTAGAAAAAAATCGTGTAATTTAGCTAGGTTGGTAGTAGAGTTGGTAGTAGACTATAGGTATAGATAGAGTATTCCATACATTCTATTTCATGGAGGAAAAATGTTTGGAAAGAAAAAAAGTGTTTCGCCTGTAAGGCCGAGAGAAAAGGTCAAGTTTTCTGTTAGAATAAAATCGATTTTACTTAGCGCTCATGGTTTTCCAATTATTTTAACAATTGGAATGATGGCCGTTTTGTTTGTTCTGTTTAGAATGAAAAGTGTGGAAATTGATTACAAATTTGTTGAAATAAAAAAACAAATTGAAAAATCGTTGTTAACGCAAAAAGATTTAAAGGCAAAACAAGCAAAATTTTTATCGGTTAAAAACCTAAGAGAACTTGCGAAGAAGCATAACTTTAGTCAGCCAAAAGAAAATCAAATTATTGTGATACCGTAGGTTAGCGTGGAAGAGAGCAAAGTAGATAAAAGAATAATTTTTGTTTTCATTTTTCTGGTCACGCTTTTTGCGGTTGTGACAATAAAGGCGTTTTTAATTCAAGTAGTGAATTCTGGAAAGTTAAGTGCTATTGCAGAAAATCAGATTTTCAGAGTTAAAGAGGTA
This sequence comes from Bdellovibrio sp., assembly GCA_020720455.1. Lineage (GTDB taxonomy): Bacteria > Bdellovibrionota > Bacteriovoracia > Bacteriovoracales > Bacteriovoracaceae > DYOQ01. The sequence goes on along the minus strand of DYOQ01000020.1, from coordinate 30,634 downwards.
TATCCGTATAGGAAAAATATTTATGATAGGAACGGAGAACCGCTAGCTATAAACATTAAGACTTATAGTCTATTTACGATGCCTCAAACGGATGGGATGACGTCGGTATCATATAGAAAGTTATCAGAAATTGTGCCAGAGTTAAGCTACTCTAAAATTCAAAGAGTGGTAAAGGGTAGAAGTCGCTATACTTGGCTTGCAAGAAAAATTAGGTTAACTGACGATCAGGCAAAAAAAATTAAAGAGCTAAAAGGGATATATGCTGAAGAGGTTCCCAAAAGAATTTATCCAAACAACGAGCTTCTTGCTCAAACGCTAGGGTTTGTGGGGGTCGATAATAAAGGGCTTGCTGGCGTTGAGTATCAGTTTGATAAAGAGCTAAGAGGTGAGCCAAAAATTATAAAATATTTACAAGATGCTAAGGGCCGTGCGGTTTCGTTTGAGAGCGAAAAAGCTGAAGGTGATCCGAAAGATATTTATCTCAGTATAGATAAAGGGTTACAGGCAGTTGCTGAGAAATATTTGAAAGAGGCAGTGTTAGAACACAACGCTTTAGGGGGCGGGATTGGTGTAATGGATTCAACGAATGGAGAAGTTTTAGCAATCGCTAATTATCCGACGTTTAATCCAAACGAAGTGACAAAAGAAACAATTGGTAATAGGAAACTCTCATTTATTAGTTCTCCGATAGAGCCTGGTTCTGTTTTTAAAGTTTTAACGGTGGCAGCGGCATTAGAGCACAAGGTAGCAACTCCAGAAACTACTTATTATTGCGAGAAGGGAAGGTTGGTTGTTGACGATCATGTAATTAAAGAGGCAGAGACCCATGAGGTGTTTGAATGGCTAACTGTCAAAGAGATTTTAAAATATAGTTCAAACATAGGGTCAACTAAAATTGCGTTTGATTTAACTTTTCCAAGGCTTAAGGAGTCGTTAGAGAAATTTAGAGTTGGCAAGAAAACAAAAATAGAGATTCCAGGAGAATCTAGAGGGATCTTTGTAGATAAAGAAAATGTTCCGGCCTTAACATTAAGTAATATAAGTTTCGGACAAGGGGTTGCGACAACGGGTATACAGTTGTTGGCCGCTTACGCGGCAATTGCAAATGGTGGGACATACTACCAACCTACGATTATAAAACAATTAGCTCCACCTACAGGAGAAAGGGTTGTCTCAGAAAAAAATGCTAGAGCATTAACGGATATGATGAGAGATGTTGTAATAGATGGGACGGGAAAAAGTGCTAAGATTGCATATTTTGATATTGCAGGAAAAACAGGGACGGCACAACGGCCAGATAGTCTTGGAGGTTATTCTGGTTATGTACCAAGTTTTATTGGTTACCCTATAAATATTGATAACAGATTTGTTGTATACGTTTATATTGATAAACCACAGGGCCAAGCATATTACGGGAACATTGTTGCAGGCCCAGTTTTTAAACATGTTGCTCAACACCTTTTGTATAAAGATGAACATTTAAGACAGGTAAAAGTTGTAGAGGATAAAGATAAAAGTGATGTTATCCAAGAGAGAAAGGCTGCATCAGTAAGAGAGGCAGTTTTAGGAGTGGTGCCAAACTTTGTCGGTCTCGATAAAATGTCTGCTGAATCTTTAGCAAAACAATCTGAGATTAGTGTTTTACACAAAGGGATGGGTGTTGTTGTTGAACAAGGAGTACCTGAGGGCCAAAAATACTTAGCTGGCCATATTATTGTATTAAGGTATCGGCCGCCAATTTATGAATAATTTATTACGTGACATAATTATTAAGAGCTACGGTAGTCCTCCGCTTGATGAAATTAGGGATGTCACAATTAATCTTCAAAACGGCAAGCCCGGTGATTTGGTGTTTTACAAAATTGGGAAAACTTCTAATGACATCAAAATTTTTTGTGAAAGGTTAAATAATACAAGGGCCAGCACGATTTGTATTAACAAAGTTGATTTTGAGATTCCGCTAGAGATCAGCAAACATTGTTACATAATCGTGGTCGATGAGGGTAATTTTCTTGCGGCCCAAAAAATAGTTCTTGATAAGATTTACCCTATAACAAATCGTGAGCTAAAACTTGTAGGTGTGACAGGGACTAACGGAAAAACCTCTACAGTCTTTTTGGCCACGCAGGTGGCAAAACTGTATAAAAAAAATTCAATTGCCGTTGGAACATTAGGGATAAGTGACAGTAGTGGTAATATTAGAAAGCTTGAAGAGGGCACTACGACGGCGTCGTATGTTACAATTAGAAAAATAGTTTATGAGTATCAAAACAAAGTAGATATAATTTTTTTTGAAGTTAGTAGTCACGCGTTGTCGCAACAAAGGTTGTATGATCTAAAGCTTGTGAGTGCTGGCTGGACAAGTTTTTCGCAAGATCACCTTGATTATCACGGAAGTATGGAGAATTATTTTCAGGAGAAAATTAAAATTTTTAGTTTGCTTTTGCCAGATTCTTTCTTATTCATCCCAGCTAAAGAGGTTGCATTAGTGGAGAAATTAAAAACCAGTGGCGGAAAAGCAATTAAGGTTGCTCCGTTATTAGATGCTAGTAGGCTTGCCCCAGTTTTTCAGGTCGACCTATTTAGATCAAATTTAGAAGTTGCTGCATCAGTTACTACTGCGGCTTTTGGAATAACAAATTATGAAAAATTATATGATGGAGAGTTTAATTTACCTCCTGGACGTTTTAACACATATAAAAAAGGATCTTCGTTAATTGTTGTGGATTTCGCTCACACCCCAGATGGCCTTGAGAAAATGTTGATTGCAATTAAGTGCGGTTTCCCTAATCATAAAATTATTACTCTTTTTGGATGTGGTGGTGATAGAGATCGAAAAAAACGACCAATCATGGGCTCCATTGCTCAAAGAGAGAGCACGGATGTCATTGTCACTTCAGATAATACAAGAACGGAAGAACCTCAAAGAATAATTGAGGATATTTTAAGTGGGATGAGTAGGTTATCCCAAGAGTCCATAACAGTAATTATCGACAGGCGGGAAGCGATTAAACAAGCGATCAATAATTTGGGTGATAATGAAATTTTGTTAATTGCAGGCAGAGGCCACGAGACTGTTTGGGATTTTAATGGAAGAAAAATTGATTTTTGTGACATTAGTGCAGTTGAACAACAGTTAGGTGGTATTAAATGATCAAGACAAAGTTTATTCATGAAACGGAAGGGATTATTAAAGTTTATGGTGATATTCCAGAAGGTGAGTTTGACATTAGTACAGATTCTAGAACCTATGCTCCTGGAACTATTTTTCTAGCATTCAAAGGACCAACTTTTGATGGATTTGACTATGTTGAGGTGCCACTTAACTTTGGTTGTAAACTTGTTGTTTTTGAGCAAACGCCAAAATCGATGAAGCTAGTTGTGGGGCTGCACGAGAGTTATCCAGATGTTTGCTTTATCGCGGTTTATAGTTCATTGCTTTTTCTCCAAAATCTTGCAAGACAAAGAATTGCTGAATGGAAAGAGAGAGGGGGAGTAGTTGTAGGTGTGACAGGATCGAATGGTAAGACGACAACAAAAAATATGTTGTTCCATATTTTTTCAAATGTTGTCGAAGGTAAGGTCCACTCAACAATCGGAAATTTTAATAATCATATTGGAGTTCCGCTTACCATTTTAGGATTAAGGGATGAGCATAAATACTTAATAGTCGAAATTGGGAGTAGTAACTTTGGTGAGATTGAGTTTCTTTCTAAGATTGTCATGCCGGACTTTGGAATTATTTCGAATATTGGTAAGGCACACTTAGAGTTTTTCCATGATGAAGAGGGAGTGTTAAAAGAGAAACGTGCACTGTTTGACTATGTTGTACGTCATAGTAGATTTGATTCTCCATTTGTTGTTAATTTAGAGGATACTTTTTTAAGAAAGGTAATATCTGATAATAATGGAAAAAAGATTATTACGTTTGATGGTGAGTTTGCTAAAAAGTGGGAGAAGATAAACCCATATGTCGAGAATAAATATAATATTATGAACCTAGTCGGTTGTATCCTTCTTGCAAAATCAGTTTTAAATGTCGAAGAAAAAAAATTATTAGAAGCTGCTACAACTTTCAAATTTAGTGGAAATAGGTCTAATTGGGTTCAAGTGGATGAGTGTGAAGTATTTCTGGATGCGTATAATGCCAACCCTAGTTCGATGAGTGTTGCGATAGAGGGATTTGTTGCCAAGTGTAAAAAACATGATCCTGCTTTAGAAAATACTTTGTTAATTATAGGCGACATGAATGAGTTAGGTGGCCGTACAGAGCAGTATCATAATGAGATTGGCCATAAACTTTCAGAATTATTTGTTAAAAATGTTTTTTTCGTAGGTAGGTATGCAGCTTTTTATCAAGCAGGGTTTGGGCCAGGCGTCATATTTAAAACGACGAAAGATTTGGTGGCCGAAAGAGATAAAATCTTAAAAAAATATAAATATGTGTTTTTAAAAGGAAGTCGTACTTTACAACTCGAGTCTCTAATTGCTAAAACGATATAATGTTTTATCATTATCTATATTCACTGAGTGATCGTTTTTCGATATTTAATATTTTTCGTTATATTACGACGAGATCTTTTTTAGCGTTTATCGTTGCGCTCTTTGTTTCCATTCTTATTGGTAAAAGATTTATCAATTTTATGAAGAAGAAACAGTTTGGCCAAGTTATTAGGGATGATGGCCCTGAATCACACTTTAAAAAAGCAGGAACACCTACAATGGGTGGTGTAATGATTTTCATTAGCATTTTTGTTGCTCTACTTTTTTGTGGAAATTTTTTATCGCCACCTTTTCTTATTACATTACTTGTTGCAATTTCATTTTTTTGTCTAGGGTTTCTTGATGACTACTTAAAAGTGGTCAAAAAAAATACTGATGGTGTTTCTCCTCGTGGAAAATTGTTGTGGCAAGTAGTTACTGGTGTTGTTGCCGGATATTTTGCAGTAAATTTTGGAGTTGTTGATTCTAGTTTATACATTCCATTTCTAAAAGGTTCACTGGTTGACATGGGCCAGTTTTACATTCTTTTTATCGCGTTAGTAATTGTAGCATCTAGCAATGCGGTTAACTTAACAGATGGCCTTGATGGTTTGGCAATCGGGCCAGTGATTACAAGTGCTGCAAGTCTTGGTATTTTAGCCTACGTATCAGGTCATGCTGAGATCTCTCAGTATCTTTATGTTCCATATGTAAGTAACTCTGGTGAGCTCGTCATTTTTGTTGCAGCTATCGTTGGAGCTGGCGTAGGTTTTTTATGGTACAACAGTTATCCCGCTCAAATTTTTATGGGTGATGTTGGCTCTCTCTCTCTTGGTGGTGTTCTTGGTACCGTTGCTGTTTTGACTAAGAATGAAGTATTATTTGTTGTTATTGGTGGCATCTTTGTTTTAGAAGCCATCTCTGTTATTATTCAAGTAGCCTCTTATAAATCAAGAAAGAAAAGAGTTTTTAAAATGGCACCGATTCATCATCACTTTGAATTAACTGGATGGCCTGAGCCAAAAGTTATCGTCAGGTTTTGGATAATAAGTATTTTTCTGGCAATTCTTGCAATAGCTACCCTGAAAATAAGATAGGGATATAGAGAGGACGTAATGGAACGCTTTAGAGGAAAAAAAGTATTGATTGTTGGTATCGGTAGGACTGGTTTTTCACTGATTCGTTTTTTTAATATGATTGAAGCAAATATCAGAGTTACTGATATTAAGCCGATATTTGACCTTAATAAGTCTGTTAAAAAATTAAAAAGAATTGAGCCAGTTCCTGCAATGACGTTTGGTGAACATCGAGATGAAGATTTTTTAGAAGCAGATGTTATTGTTTATTCCTCAGAAGTAAAACCGGATCTACCTCAGTTAGAGTTGGCCAGGGCCCAAGGGAAAGAGGTTTATAGCGAGTTTGCTCTTGGAAATTTATTATGTAGGAAGCCAATTATTGCTGTATGTGGAAGTTTTGGTAGAACAACTGTTGCGAACATGATTGGTTTTATGTTGAAGCAAGATGGAAAAAAAGCATTCGTTGGTGGTACTAGTGAGTCTCCATTTATTGAATATGCAATGCAGGGAAAGAGTGAAGAGTTTGACTACGTTGTGGTAGAGGTTAGCGCTAGACAGATGTTGAAACTTGAAAACTTCCACCCCAAGCTGGTGGTATTTACAAATATTAAAGATCATTATGTTAATGATGGCCATTTTACTTCAGAGGGTGAATACATTGAACATAAACTTAAGATCATTAAATCATTATCAACAGATGATTATTTGATTGTTAATTTTGATACTCTTGCAAGTAATGTTTTTTTCCGAAACGCTTCCTGTCAGACATACTGGTATTCGAGAAGATCGTACGTTACTCTTGGTGTTATGAATGAAGTTCAAGGCACTCATTTTCATAATAGAAGAATTCATTCAAATATTCACTGTCACTCAGAGTTTATAGTTAGTAAAATGAGAATTATTGGCGTTGAGAATAGAGAGAATATGTTGGCCTCTGTAACTGCTTGTAAAGCGTTAGGAGTCAGCGATGCCGCAATTCAACTCTGTATTGAGAAGTTTCCAGGGATTCCACATCGACTTGAATTTGTCATGGAAAAGAATGGGGTCTTGTTTTATAACGATTCTAAGGCGGAGCAGATGGATGATCTCATGAAGAGCATTGATGCTGTAAAGCAACCGATTGTCTTGATTGCTGGTGGGAAAGATGATGAAGAAACAGATTATGGCAAGTATATTGATGATATCATCGATCGAGTGAGAGTCTTAGTTTTGGTTGGCGAGAGTAAAGAGAGAATGAATAGATCGATAGAAGAAGAGGCCCAAGCTTTCCTTGTTGGATCATTCGAAGAATCGGTTCTAATTGCATATCAAAAATCAAGGACTGGCGATGTGATTTTATTGTCTCCAGGAAATGGAAGTACTGACTTTTTTAGAGACTATGAAGAAAGAGGAAACTATTTTAAAAAGTTAGTCTATCAACTTTAATTATTTTATTAAACATTAATTGAGTTCATAAGATCAATGTGCTAAACTTCACTACATAAAAATTTAATTATATTTTAGGAGAAGTTATGCCTCTACAATTCTGGCAAGTTGAGGGATATATAGCAGCTCTGATTCTTTTAATCATCGCTATCGTTCTAGGTGGCGCTCTCGTTGCTATTAATCACATCCTTGGTTTTCGTGCTAAAGAAAAAAGTGCAAATGCTTTAGCAAAGAAGAAAGATGTCTATGAGTGTGGTGTTGCTTACGTTGGCGATGCTCATCAACAGTTCTCTGTAAGATATTATGTTATTGGAATAATTTTTCTGATTTTTGATGTTGAAATAGTGTTTATGTATCCTTGGACACTTGTATATAAAGGATATAGAGCATTTGGCCCGTTCGTTTTAATTGAAATGTTATTTTTTATTTTTCTACTGCTAGGTGGATATATTTATTTACGTAGACGGAACGCTTTTAATTGGGATTAATTTGTAATTGCAGGAGATGGTGATGTCAAAAGATGGAAGTGCGATGATCTTTCCCATGTTGTTAGAAGAGGCTGCAAAGTGGGCGAGAAAAAATTCTCTGTGGCCAATGCCATTTGGAACTTCTTGTTGTGGAATTGAGATGATGTCAACTCTCTCTTCTCATTATGATCTATCTCGGTTTGGTGCTGAGGTTGTTCGTTTCTCTCCGAGGCAGTGTGATATGCTCTTGGTGGCAGGAACTATTACGACGAAAATGGCACCAGTACTTCGTACTATTTATGATCAAATGTTAGAGCCAAAATGGGTACTTGCTATCGGGGCGTGTTCATCTTCTGGTGGAATTTTTGATACCTACTCTGTACTTCAAGGTATAGATGAAATTATGCCTGTTGATGTTTATGTCCCAGGGTGTCCTCCAATTCCAGAGGGTTTTTTGTATGCAGTTTTACATTTACAAAAAATAATTGAAGGGAAAATTCCTCGAGCTTTATCAAACAAACCAACTCATGAAGATGCCGTTAATGCTATGACATATAAAAACTGTGTTTCTAGAACTAGGGATCAAGTGATTAAGGCAGGATTAACAATTACTCCGGAATATGTTTCCACTGAAAAATCAAAGCAGGAGGGCCGATGAAAAACAGTTTGGCCGAACAGATTAAAACTAGATATAGCGATGGCCGAAAAATTGAGACAGATTCTCTTGGAGAAATTGTCATTTGGGCAAAGTCACCAACAGATATGGTCGATACAGCTAATGATTTAAAAAATGATCAAGAAACACGATACAACTACTTAACGGATTTAACTGCATACGATAATGTTGATGGTGTAGATGGTGATGGTCGCTTTGTTCTTGTGTATCAACTTTACTCTTTAGAGAATCGTTCTAGAGTAAGATTGAAGCTCTTATTACGTGAGGGTGATCATGCAAAATCGGTGTCAATTCACTTTACTGGAGCTAATTGGCTTGAGCGTGAAGTGTTTGATATGTACGGTATTATTTTTGATAATCATCCAAATTTAAGAAGAATAATGATGGACGATCGTTTTGTTGGTCATCCACTTCGTAAAGATTATTCACTAAGACAACGTCAACCTTTCTCAAACAATATTGGACTTCATCTTGGAACTAACCCTTTGCCAAATACAAATGAAGGTAGGGTTAATCTTAATGATTTTTATAACCCAAATGTTTTGTTAAACCTTGGCCCGTCACATCCAGCGATGCATGGAACATTAAGGGTCATGTGTAGAGTGAATGGAGAGACGATAGAGGATGCTGCTTGTGAGTTAGGATATCTTCATAGAGCGATAGAAAAACTTGGTGAGAATAAAACTTATCACCAGTGGATTGTTTATACAGATAGGTTGAACTATTGTTCATCTCTTGCGAATAATGTTGCGTACTGTATGGCCGTTGAAAAGATGATGGGAATTTCTATTACAGAAAGAACCATGGTGATAAGAGTGATGGCGATGGAGCTTGCAAGAATTATTGACCACATCGTTTGTGTTGCCATCAATGCACTGGACCTTGGTGCAATGACAGTGTTCTGGCATTTTTATTATTGGAGAGAAGAAGCATATACGATGATTGAGAGTATGTGTGGAATGCGCTTAACTACCAGTTACACTAGGATCGGAGGCATGAGCCAGGATCTTCCAGATAACTTTGTTGCAAGAATGAAACGATTTGTTGAAGAGTTTCCAAAAACTATTGATGAGATTTCAAATCTGTTAACTTCAAATCGAATCTGGATTGATCGAACAAGAGACGTTGGTGTCATCACTAAAGAAGAGGCGATTAAATACTCTTTGATGGGGCCAGTAGCAAGAGCTTCAGGTGTTGATTTTGATTTAAGAAGAGATCGGCCATATTATAATTATTCTAGTTTAGATTTTGATGTGGCAGTTGGTAGCAATGGTGACGTTTATGATCGTTATCTTGTAAGAATGGAAGAGATGAGACAATCCACTAGAATTTTAAAACAGTGTGTTGATAGAATTCCAACTGGCCCAATTTGGGTTGATGATAAGCGAGTTAAAATACCAAACAAGCAAGATGTATATACTAAAATGGAAGATTTAATTCACCATTTTAAATTTTTTATGGATGGTGTTGATGTTCCAAGTGGAGATGCTTATTCATCAATTGAAGCACCAAACGGCGAGTTAGGGTTTTATATTGTTAGTAGAGGTGGGCCAAAAGCTTGGAGAATGAGAGTTAAGTCTCCATCGTTTATGTTATTTCAAAATTTTGAACAGGTTGTTAAGGGTGGAAAAATTCCAGATGCGGTTGCAACGCTTGGAAGTATTAATATTATTGCTGGCGAACTTGATCGCTAGATAAGGGTTGATTTATGGCACTGTCTAAGCACATAAAAGATAAACTTGATAAACTTCGGCCAAATTTTCCGACACTACAGGCGCTGGTCATTCCAGCTCTACATGAGGTTCAGCACGAAACCGGAATGGTAAGTGAAGATTCAATGAGAGATATTGCCGAGTTCTTAAATCTTCCTTTTATGAAGGTTCGCGAAGTTGTAACATTTTATACAATGTTTAATAAGAAACCTGTTGGAAAGGTTCACTATCAGCTTTGTGGAAATATTGGATGTTGGTTGAATGGTTCAGATAAATTAATGGATCATATGGAGAAGAGATTAAAAATTAAACATGGTCAAACAACACCTGATGGTAAGTATACACTTAGTAAGGTGGAGTGTTTGGGGGCATGTGGTAGTGGTCCAGTTCTTCAAGTGAATGAAGATTATAATGAGAATCTTGATGTTGAGAAACTTGATCAGCTTATGGATGATGTTTTTAAAAAAATAGATGCTGGTGAAAATAATATTGGACGTGAAACTTATAATCCAGAGGTTTGGCCATGATGGAAGAGAAAATTTTAACCAAACATATTAATACACTAAATTGTCATACACTTGATTTTTACTTGGCAAATGGTGGATATAACTCTTTAAAGAAAGCGTTTGAGATTGGTTCTGATGCGATCATTGAAGAGGTCAAAAAATCAAATTTAAGAGGACGTGGTGGTGCGGGTTTTCCAACCGGAATGAAATGGTCATTCATGCCAAAAAATCCAGTAGATGCAAAAGGAAATCCTAAGCCGAAATATCTTGTTTGTAACGCAGATGAGGGTGAACCTGGAACATTCAAAGACAGACTGATTATGTCGAAAAATCCTCATTCGTTAATCGAAGGGATGGTGATTGCAGCAAAGGCGGTAGGAGCGTGTAGAGGTTATATCTACATTAGAGGAGAGTTTTTTAAAGAGGCACGAATATTACAGTCCGCTATTGATGATGCTAGGAAAAAAGGCTTTTTAGGAAAAGATATTTTAGGATCCAAAATGGATTTTGAGCTGTTCGTATATAGGGGTGCTGGAGCTTACATTTGTGGAGAAGAGTCTGCACTTTTAAATTCACTAGAGGGAAAAAGAGGTGAACCAAGATTAAAACCTCCATTCCCTGCACAGGTAGGAGCATTTGGAATGCCAACTTGTGTGAATAACGTCGAAACTTTTGCTGTCGTTCCTTATATTCTTGAACATGGTGGGCCCAAATTTGCTTCTCTTGGAACGGAGAAATCTGGTGGAACAAGATTGTTTTGTGTTTCAGGCCAAGTTGAGCGTCCTGGTATTTATGAACTCTCTATGCGTACAACTCTTAGAGAGCTAATCGATATAGCTGGTGGAGTTCGTGGTGGTAAAAAATTAAAAGCTGTAATTCCTGGAGGAGCATCTGCTCCTATGTTAACAGCAACAGAAATAGATATTCCAATGTGTTTTGATGCCATGATGAAAGCTGGAACGATGGCCGGATCAGGTGGTGCGATTGTAATGAGTGAAGATGTCTGTATTGTTGAGGCGACATCAATCCTTCTTCGATTTTATGAGCACGAGTCGTGTGGACAGTGTTCTCAATGTAGAGAAGGTAGCCATTGGTTGGCCAGAATGTTTGTTCGGATTGAAGCTGGCAAGGGAACGCATAAAGATCTTGAGATGATAGAGCGCATTTGCAGTAATATGGCCGGACAAACAATTTGTGCATTTGCTGATGCGGTAACAGGGCCAGTACTTTCTGCCGTTCGCAAGTTTAGATCTGAGTTTGAGGATCATGTTCGTCAGCGTCGTTGTCCGCAAAAAATTGCGTCAAGGACTATCGATGCTATGGAAATAGATAGAGGGCGTGCTCATGTGTAACAATATAAAGATTGATGGAGAGGCTGTTGAGTTTGTACAAGGTGATACTATTTTGCAAGCTGCAGAGAGGGCCGGAAAAGGGCATTTGATTCCAAGGTACTGTTACCATCCTGGTCTACCGATTGCAGGTACATGTCGTATGTGTACAGTTGAAGTTGAAAAAATGCCAAAGCTGATGACAGCTTGTTCGACGATAGCAACAGATGGTATGGTTGTTAACACCAAGAGCGAGCGCGTTCTGAAAAGTCGTGCAGGTGTAATGGAGTTTTTGTTAACCAATCATCCGCTTGATTGTCCTGTTTGTGACAAGGCAGGAGAGTGTGAACTTCAAGATAATAACTATCGATATGGGCCAGTGACGTCTAGTTTTTTGGAAGAGAAGAGAGTTTATTCAAAAGCAGCAACAAAAAAATTGTCTCCTAACATTACGTTAAATATGAATCGGTGTGTTCACTGTGAACGTTGTGTTCGCTTTACAGAAGAGGTTGTTAAAAGTTGTGATTTGATGATGATTAATCGAGGTTGGCATAAAGAGCTTACTCTATCTGATGAGAAACTTGGTTTAACCAGTAACTATCAAGGATGTTTATCAGATATTTGTCCAGTAGGAGCTCATACTTTTAATGACTTTCGTTTTAAAAAACGGTCATGGTTTTTAGAGCAATATCCATCAGTGTGTGACAGATGTTCGAAAGGTTGTAACATAAGTGTCCATAGTGAAAATGGAGTGGTTTACCGTTTTAAACCTCATTATAATGAGAAAGTAAATGGCCACTGGATCTGTGATGAAGGTAGATTAAGTTATCATCAAGTAATGGATGCAACAAGAATAGTAAAACCTCTTTTGGCCCATGAAGGGTCATTGAAGTCAACCAGCTGGGAACTGGCCGGTGCAGCAGTTAATTATCTAATAACTTCCGCAAGCAAAGTTAAGGTTGTTATTGGTACCGATGCTACGAATGAAGAGATGAAATATATTCAAGCATCTTTGCCAGATAAATTTGGTAAGAAGTTTGAGTTTAGCTCATATTGTGGTTATGGTGAAGATAAGAAGCTTGATCACATGTTAATGATGAAGGACAAGACACCAAATAGCAACGGGGCATCAGCTTGCAAGTTAAATCATCTTGACGGCGATCTTGTTGGTGACTGCGATGTTGCCATTCTTATTCGTTATGGAAGATCTGGAGTTCCACAGGTTAAAAACTGTAAGAAAATTATTATTATTGGTGTTTGGACTCAAAAAGAGATTGGCTCATTCGGAACTAATGTTGAAGTTGTTTTACCAGGTTTAGCAACTACAGAGAAGAGTGGAACATATATTAATTGTGATGGGGTTTCACAAAACTTTTCTCCGGCGATTGCTCATCTTGGAGAGGGATTAGCTGTTAATAGTATTATTAGTTTTTTTAAAAAATAGGATTTCAAAATGACACTATTTGATTTCATACAACTTTTTGCCAAGATTGCAGTGGTACTTGGTTTTGCGTTAACTAGCGTTCCTTTTTTAGTTTGGTTTGAAAGAAGAGGTTCTGCGTGGATGCAAGGAAGGGTCGGCCCAAACAGAGTTGGCCCTTTTGGATTGTTGCAATCTGTTGCAGATGTTTTAAAACTTTTTACTAAAGAGAGTTTTATTCCCGGCCATGTTAATAAATTTTTCTACGTATTAGCTCCTGTGATTGCGTTAGCTGCGCCAGTTGGTGCTTTAATGGTGATTCCATTTGGCTCACATGTAATTGTATTTGGCCAAAAAATTGTTTTGCAAATTGCTGAGATAGATAGTGGCTTAATTTTCCTTTTAGCGTTTGCAGGGCTTGAGGTATACCCGGTTATTTTAGGGGGATGGGCGTCTCATAATAAATATACCGTTCTGGGTTCGTTGCGTGGATCATCACAAATGGTTTCGTATGAGATCTCCATGGGAATGTCGATTCTCTCTATGCTGATAATCTACGGAACATTTAATCTACAAGAAATGGTATTTTGGCAAAGTGAAAAAATCTTTGGTTTTATTCCTTACTGGGGTGTCGTTGTAAACCCAATTGGTGCGCTTATTTTCTTTATTGCTATTTTTGCAGAAACAAACAGGTTGCCATTTGATTTACCAGAGGGAGATTCAGAGATTGTTGGTGGTTACCATATAGAGTATGGTGCAATGAAATTTGGTATGTTTTTTCTTGCGGAATATGTTGCTATGGTGATGGCATCTGCTCTAATTTCTACGATGTTTTTTGGTGGATTTGGTTTGCTTCCTGGTTTCGCTTCCCTTGTTGAGTTTGTCGGTACCTTCACTTCTGGTTCACCTGAAACAGTACAAAATATTCAGGCAGTATTTGAATTTGTTTCATTACTTTTAAAAGTAGGGTTTTTTCTATTTGTGTTTGTCTGGGTCCGTTGGACATTGCCACGGTTTAGATTTGATCAGTTGATGGATCTAGGTTGGAAAATTTTGTTTCCGTTATCGTTCGTTAATTTAATAGTGATAATTTTAGTATCTCATTTTTTTGTGAAATAGTTTAGGAGATTGCCGATGGCCACTAAAACAGTAAATGTGTCTAAACCATATACCTGGTCGGAAAAGATATATCTTTTGGCCATTGTTCAAGGTCTGTTAATTACATTGAAACATTTTATCAATGGTTTCTTTTTAAGAAAGCATAACACAATCATGTATCCTGAAGTTAGACGTGAGTACTCTGATCGGTTTAGAGGGGCACACTTCATTTCTATTGATAGAAATAAAACAGAAAACTGCACTGCTTGTTATTTGTGCCAAACGGTTTGTCCTGCTGAGTGTATTACAATAGTGGCAGGCGAGCGAGAGTCGGCACATAATCCTGATGGTGTTAAAAAAGAAAAACAACCAGTGAAATTTGATATAGACGCGCTTAGGTGTTGCTTCTGTGGTTTTTGTGAAGAGGCGTGCCCAAAGGATGCAATTAAACTTTCAGGGAAATATGAAATGGCAATAACCAGTCGTGAAGAAGCAAAATATGATCTGGTATATCTTAAACGTGAGGTAAAAGGTCGTGGATAGTTTAACATACGCATTTTTTGGATTGGGACTTGTTGCGGTTATTTTGTCTGTAATTATGTTGTTTGCACGAACGCCGATAACGGGCGCACTTTCTTTACTAGGAATCATGCTAACAATTGCTGGGATGTATGGACTAATGCAGGAACATTTTATTGCGGCCATTCAGCTTGTTGTTTACGCTGGCGCAGTTATGGTTTTATTTATTTTTTCAATAATGCTTTTAAACTTGAAAAAAGAGGTTTTAGATTTCAAGCTAATGTCTCCATCGTTTTTAGGCACACTTGTAGCGTGTGTCGGTTTGTTTGTTTTGTTGGTATCTCAGCTCGGATTACATTTTGAGAGCTATAACTATCTTGTCCCGCAAGGACAGTTTACGCCACAAGCGGTTGTTGATTTAGGTGGTAATACAAAAGTTTTGGCCCATGCACTTTTTTCACAATATTATCTCTCATTTGAAGTAATATCGCTCGCACTTCTTGTCGCGATTATTAGTGCAGTAGTTCTAGCAAAAAGAAAGTTTGATTGAGACTGGAGAGTATATGTTTATAAGTAGCGAACTATTTATTCAAGTATTAGCAGCGTTTCTTTTTATGATGGGGACGTTGATTGTTATTCAAAGAAGAAACACAATTATGGTTTTAATGGGGATTGAGCTGATGCTTAATGCTGCCAATTTATCTATGATTGGTTTTTCGCACTATCTATCTTTGGTGGATGGACAGATGCAAGTTTTTTTCACGATTACGATAGCAGCTGCTGAATCTGCGGTTGGCCTATCAATATTAATAAACCTATTTAGAAATTTTGGTTCACCAAAAACAGGTGAAGCATCAATTTTACGAGGATAAGACTGTGCAAGTAATTGAATCAAACATCCCACTTTTGATCATTCTTCTTCCATTGTTAGGTTTTCTTATCAATGGGGCGATAATGCCAATCTTTTATCGAGGATTTGCTAAGACGCCTGCAAATGTAGCAGGAGGAATCGCTACTTTTTTTATTGCTTCTTCTTTTATCCTAGCAGTAAAAGCGTTTTTACAAGTCCACGAGATGGGTGAAAGTTCTGGAGCAGTGTTGAGTTATGCTTTTGATTGGTTCAATTATGGTAATCTCGTTATACCTTTTTCTTTACGAATAGATGCTCTTAGTTCTCTAATGACACTGATTATTACCGGAGTAGGAAGCTTAATTCATATTTATAGTATCGGATATATGCACCACGATCATGCCGTCGGTAGATTCTTTAGCTATCTTAACCTTTTTTGTTTTGCGATGTTGTTGCTAGTTCTTGGTGATAGTCTAGTAATTCTTTTCTTTGGTTGGGAAGGTGTTGGCCTTTGTTCTTATTTATTGATCGGCTTTTGGTATAGCGATACTGAAAAGGCAAATGCAGGAGTTAAGGCCTTTATTACAAATAGAGTTGGTGATCTTGGTTTCTTAGTTGGAATGTTTTTGCTTTACTCAGTTTTTGGAACGTTAACAATTTCAGAAATTGTAGCTCTTCTTGGAAATCCAGATTTTATTGCAAAGGTCACTCCTGTTGCGACACTTATTTGCTTGGCGCTTTTTGTTGGAGCTACTGGTAAATCAGCTCAGCTTCCGCTGTATGTCTGGTTGCCAGATGCGATGGCCGGCCCAACTCCTGTCTCTGCCCTTATTCATGCGGCGACAATGGTTACTGCTGGTGTTTATATGGTTGCTCGGCTTAATCCATTATTTGAGCTTTCTGCCACCGCGCTCTCTGTTGTTGCTAACGTTGGCGCAGTTACAGCATTGTTTGCAGGAACAATTGCAGTCGCTCAGACTGATATTAAAAAGGTCTTGGCCTATTCTACAGTATCGCAATTAGGTTATATGTTTCTTGCTTGCGGAGTTGGAGCGTATAATACAGCTATTTTTCATTTGATGACACATGCTTTTTTTAAGGCACTACTCTTCCTTGGTTCAGGTTCCGTAATTCATGCATGCAGTGGTGAACAAGATATGAGAAAGATGGGTGGGCTCAAAAAATATCTTCCGCATACTTATATCACAATGTTAATCGGATCTTTGGCGATTTCAGGAATTCCAATTTTTTCAGGTTTTTTTAGCAAGGATGAAATTATATATTCTACGATTGCACTTCCTGCGGGTTTTTCACATCTGTTTATTATTGGAGTGATCACTGCTATTTTAACAGCTTTTTACACAGCTAGAATGATGAGTATGACGTTTTTAGGTGAAGAGAGATTGTCACATCATGCAAAAGATCATCTTCATGAGTCTCCGTGGAGTATGGTTGGACCTCTTTATGTGCTAGCCTTTTTGGCCGCAGTAGGAGGCCTTCTAGGAATACCTCATTTACTTGGGATGAATCTTGGACATATTCCCCATCTCATTTCCCATTGGTTGTCACCGATAATTGCGGTTAAACATCTGCCACTTGTTGGCGAACATTTACCTCTTCATGAAGGCGTGGTTATGTTTGGTTCAATTGTTTTTGCAGTTGGTAGTTTCACAATTGGATGGAGAACATTCAAAAATAAATTTTTTATTTCTGACATAGTAAAAGGAATTGCTGGAGTTCAGCAAGTTCTTGCCAACAAATACTATGTTGATGAGATATACGACGCTGTAGTGATAACTTCACTTAAAGGAATATCATCTTGGGCAGCGAATGTTTTTGATAAGGTTGTAATTGATGGCGCTGTAAATGGTGTTGCCGTTGTAAGCAGATTTTTTGCTGATAAAATTAGAGTTATCCAAAATGGTGATCTACAGGCCTATGCGCTTGTTATGTTGTTTGGTGTTTTTATTGTTGTTGTTACGGTGTACGGGATATTGAACCCTTTATAGGATAAAGTTATGATAGAAAATAGTTCTTCATTGCTCAGCTGGATCATCTTTGCTCCACTTCTTTTTGGAGCAGTTTTGTTGGTACTCCCAAGCAAGCTTGAGCGTTATTTTAGAACCTTTGCTCTTGTTGCCGGTGTTGCAAATTTATTGCTAGCACTGAAATTGTGGGCCAACTTTGATGGGTTTATAAGTGAAATGCAGTTTGTTCAACTTGTTAGTTGGATACCACAACTTGGTATTAGCTATTTTCTTGGTGTCGATGGGATATCTCTTCCGCTTGTTATGTTAACAGCGTTTATTACACCGATTGCTATTTTAGGAACATGGCCAAAAGATTTTAGTAAACTCAAACAAGAAAAGTTTTTTGTTTTTATGGTAATGGTGCTCCAGACAGGAATGTATGGAACATTTTTAGCATGCGACCTTTTTCTGTTTTATTTTTTCTGGGAAATTGTACTTATACCGATGTTTTTTTTGATTGGTATTTGGGGTGGTTCAGAAAGGGTATATGCAACGACAAAATTTTTTATATATACGATGGTAGGATCGTTGCTCATGCTAGTGGCAATTATGTGGATGGTTTATCGTCATCAACAAAATTTTGGAGTACCTTCAGCATCATTAATTGATTTAGCAAAACTTCAATATGATTTTTTTCATAATGGAGTTTGTTCAGCAGTTTTTAGCGAGCAAGGTCTTTTGTTCTTGGCCTTCACTCTTGCCTTCGTCATCAAGGTTCCGATGGTTCCATTTCATACATGGTTGCCAGATGCTCACGTTCAGGCGCCAACACTAGGTTCAGTATTTCTTGCCGCTGTGTTGTTGAAACTTGGAACTTATGGACTCATAAGAATTGCAATTCCGATGTTTCCGGAAGCGGCATCATATTTTTCAATGATGATGATGATTTTAGGAATCATTGGTGTCATATATGGTGCGTTCTGCGCTTGGGGCCAAAGCGATTTTAAAAAGTTGGTCGCTTACTCTTCTGTCTCGCATATGGGTTATATTTTAGTTGGACTATTCTCCTTTAATCAGGTTGCAACAGCGGGATCTCTTTATCAGATGGTTAACCACGGAATTTCTTCGGCGGGCCTCTTTATGATCGTCGGATTTTTGTATGAAAGATTACATACGAGAAATCTTAACGATTTTGGTGGTATTGCAAAATCAGCTCCTATTATGGCGATAGCATTTATGATTCTGACTCTCTCTTCTGTTGCTTTACCAGGAACAAATGGTTTTGTTGGTGAGTTCACAATTTTATTTGGAACTTTTCAGGTACGGCCAGTTGTAGCATTAATAACTGGACTCGGGGTAATTTTTGGAGCGATATACGCTCTGAAGGCCTATCAGCGAGTAATGTTTGGCCCAGTAACAAACGATCATAATAAACATGTTGCTGATCTATCTGTTAGAGAGTTTCTAGCGATGGGGATATTAACAGTTTTTATTTTTGGAATAGGATTTTTCCCGAACACATTTTTTGGAAAGTCTAACAGTACCCTTGATTCATACTCAAAACAATTAATGGAAAAGGTGATTCATGAATAGCGTGGCGTCTTTACTAGAAATTTTCCCGATACCAACACTAACTTCGGAACAATCTGTTTCTTTGTTGCCGCTAGTAATTCTTTCGATTACAGCAGTTTTGGTAATTATTGTTGGTGCTCAAAAATCATCCGATAAAGGTCGCACTGGAGCGATGCTCTTAAGTTTGTTCGGAATGTTTTTAAGCGCTACTGTAACTTATAAAACATTTTCTTTCGAACAGGTCGATTTTCTCTCTGGAACCTTACTCTTTGATTATCAAGAACGAATATTGAGTCTCGTACTTCATTTGTGCGCGGTTTTAGGTCTTTTGGTAAATTACGGTTATGATAAAAGAGAAGAGTTGATGTCTGAGATTTATGGACTTCTTCCGATCTCTCTTGCCGGTATGATTTTAATGGTATCAACAAATCATCTTCTCTTTATGTTTATCTCACTAGAAATTATGTCACTGGCAATTTATGTTATGGTTGCGATGAGAAGGAATTCTAAGTTTTCAGCAGAAGCAGGATTGAAATATTTTATTCTTGGTGGATTAGCTTCAGCGTTTCTACTCTATGGCTCGGCCTTGCTTTTTGGAGCAAGTGGGTCTTTTAATCTAGTATTAATTTCACAGAGCTTTGAGCGTGGAGTATCACCTATCTTTTATGTTGGACTAATGTTTGTTATGGTGGGACTGCTTTTCAAGGTTGGTGCTTTCCCATTTCATTCTTGGATACCTGATGTTTATCAAGGAGCGACAACTTCTGTCACAGGTTTTATGGGAGCGGCCGTAAAGCTAGTTGCTTTTATGGCACTAACAAAAGTTAGCTTGAATTTGATGTTTGCATCAACATCCGTTGGCAATACGGCCATAGTTCTTGTCGTCGGAGGTATTGCGGCAGTAACAATAATCTTTGGTAACTTTGTGGCCTTAAAACAGAACGAACTTAAGAGAATGCTTGCCTATTCAACAATTGCTCACACTGGATATTTATTGTTAGGGATTTTAAGTTTGAGTGGTTCTCCGGCAAATGCTCAATACATTATGATTTATCTTGTTCTATACGCATTTTCAAACATTGGAATTTTTGCGTTGATTGTTATGTTAGAAAAAAGTGGATCTAAGGATATCGTAATTGATGATTTGGCAGGTCTTTGGAATAAATATCCAATGATATCTATTGCGATGACTATTTTTCTCTTATCAATGGCAGGTATACCACTTACATCTGGGTTCATCGGAAAGTATTTGTTGTTTGCAGCGGCCGTATCAGCTAAACAGATCGTCTTGGTCGTTTTGGCCGTACTCGCATCAGTTGTTTCTGTATATTACTATTTGAGAGTAATTATCACTATGTTTATGAAAGAACCTCAGCATGGTAGTGGCGTCGTGGTTGCCTCAAAATGGATTGGATGCGGTATTACTGTTGCGATATCTGTTTTTATAACAATCCAAATGGGAATTTTCCCAGCGATTTTCATTAAGTAGATTTCTATTTGCTTCGGCGCAGCTCTTTGATAAAATAGTTCATGATGAACGATAATGAAAATTTTTTTCTAAGTAAATTCTCTGTTCCAATTGTTGCTATTGTTACAACGATTGTAATTTTTGGCAGCGTCATGGTGTTTTCTTCTAGTTATATATATTCAAAAGAGCTACATGGGAGCGCTCAATATTTTATTATCAAGCAGCTTATATTTATTGCCATTGGTACTATGCTTGCTTATATAGTTTCGAAAACTAAATTTACTTTCTGGCTTAAGTTCGGAAATATTATTCATGGGTTTGCTATTTTTCTGCTTCTTTTAACAATGTTCCCCTCGGTAGGAGTCTCAGTTAACGGAGCGTCTCGTTGGGTTGGCCTTGGAGGAATCAATTTTCAACCAAGTGAATTGATAAAGGTTACTTTGCTTTTTAGTGCGATCCCTTTTTTCGATAGGTATAGTGAAACTACAACGAGAGATAAAATAGTGCAGTTTTTGCTTATTGTGTTTCCTTTTTTAATATTAATTAGACAACCAGACTTTGGAACTTTTTCTATATGTTTATTACTTCTTGGTCTTTCATGTTTTCTTAGTTCATTTCCTAGGAAATTTTTTTATTCTTTGTTTGGCATTGGAAGTGCAGTCGGAGTTTTGGTCCTATTTATGCAGCCGTATCGTGTTGCAAGAGTTATGACGTTTCTTGATCCATGGAAAAATTCAAAAACAAGTGGCTTCCAGATAATTCAGTCGTATCTTGCTCTTGCAAGTGGAAAAATTACAGGGAAGGGCCTTGGCAATAGTAATGAAAAATTGTTTTATCTTCCCGAGGCCCATAATGATTTTATTTTAAGTGTAATTGGGGAAGAGCTAGGTTTTGTCGGTGTAGTAATCGTTATTGCTTTATACGCTCTTTTTCTTTTTTTTGGAATTAAAGCGGCTTTTGCAGTTAAAAATAGACTGGGTAAGTTGTTAATTGCATCTCTAACATTTGCAATAGTAACTCAAGCTTTATTAAACATGGGTGTAGTGATGGGCCTTCTTCCTACTAAAGGGTTAAATTTACCATTTGTTAGTTACGGTGGTTCATCAATGATCGTAAATTTATTTATCGTTGGAATTATTATATCTACACTTAGAACTTGCTCTAGGAGTGGCCAGTGTTAGGCCTAGCAGTTAGTTCTAAAATTCACTTTGTTGGAATCGGTGGAATCGGAATGAGTGGCATCGCTGAAATTCTCCTCACTCTTAAGTATCATGTAAGTGGATCAGATGTCGCAGAATCAGTAAATGTCGAAAAACTTAGAAAGCTCGGGGCGCAGATATATATTGGACACAAAAAGGAAAATATTTCTGGAGTTACGTTATTAGTCGTCAGTTCTGCTATTGATAGTTTAAATTCTGAAATTATTGAAGCAAAGAATCGCGGTATTCCTATTATTAAGAGAGCAGAGATGCTTGCAGAGTTAATGAGACTTAAAAGTGGAATCGCAATTGCGGGTACTCATGGGAAAACGACAACGACAAGTATGCTTGCAACGATTTTAAAAGGTGCAGGGATAGACATTACCTATATCATTGGTGGCATTGTTGAGAATCTTGGCGGCCACGCTAAAGTTGGAAGTAGTGAGTACCTCGTTGCTGAAGCAGACGAATCAGATGGAACTTTTCTTCTTTTAAATCCGAAGATCTCGATAATTACTAATATCGATGATGATCACATGAATTATTATAAAACACACGATAAGGTTGATGAAGCATTCACAGAATTTGCAAACAAGGTTCCTTTTGACGGGCTTTGCTTATTAAATGGTAACAATGATCGTTTATTAAAGATAATTCCTTCATTGAAAAAACCTTCTCTTACGTATGGAGTAAATACTAAGAAGAACTGTGAGTCTAAATTTTATTTTGAAGCAAGAGAGTGTAAAAATTTACCAGAGAGTGCTTCATATGAGTTGTATGTAAGCGGTGAGCTTAAGGGCCTAGTTGAACTAAGCGTTACTGGAGATCATAATATTTCAAATTCACTTGGAGCAATAGGCCTTGCACTAACTCTTAATGTTGATCTTGCTGTCATTTTAAAAACAATAAAGTTGTTTAAGGGCGTACAAAGAAGAATGGAAACCCTTTTTAGTTCTAATGTAACTAAAATAATTGATGATTACGCTCACCATCCGACAGAGGTAAAGGCCGTCCTAAAGGCGATAAAAGAGGTCTATGCTTCTAAAAAAATTATAGCTATTTTTGAACCACATCGTTATACAAGAACAAAAGATTCATGGGATGAGTTTATTACAGCGTTTGATAATATTGATAATATTGATGAGTTGATTCTTTTAGATATCTATCCTGCTAGCGAAAAACCAATTAAAAACATAACGTCTGAAGCTTTAGCGCAAGAGATTGCTAAGCGTGGAATTAGTGTTAAATATGTTGGTAAGATTGAAAAATATTTTGAAAATATTAGCACTAGAGATTTGTCAAACTCAGTAGTTCTTACAATGGGGGCCGGCGCAATTGGAAAAAGAATCAGAGAGATTGTTAAAACTCTTAAGTAATATTGTTGATACAAAACTAGAAATAAATCGAGAGTTATCTTTGCTTACTACAATGGGACTTTCTTCTGTTGGAAACAGTGTTGAAGTCTATACTGTTGAGGCATTAAAAAAACTATTGCCAATATTAAGCCAAAATAAAATTCCATACAGAGTTATTGGTAGGGGTGCAAATACTTTACTGCCCAAGTTTTGTACTGAACTCATAATAGTTATAAAGTTTCAATTTAATGAAGCCTCTGTAGATTTCACAAAAGAATCTTTTTCACTCCCAGCATCTCTCTTGCTTGCTAAAGCAGTTTCGATGGCCGCCAATTATAAATTAAAAGATTGGGACAAGGTAGCAGGAATACCTGCAACACTTGGCGGTGCAGTTGTGACAAACGCCGGTACAAGCCGCGGTGAAATCTCGGAGCTACTTTTATCCGTGACTGTTATAGATACTGCTGGTGTTCAAAAAAAAATTATGGTGGAAGAAGGAATGTTTTCGTACAGAAATAGCACAATATTAAAACAAGGTGAAGGTGAGGTGATAATTGAGGTTGAGTTTAAAAACGTAGGAATGGATGACACTGTTTCTGATAAAATTAATAAGTACTTAGAAGAAAGAAAGAGTTCTCAACCTTTAGATAAAAAAACCTGTGGCTGTGTGTTTAAAAATTATGAAGGCGGAGTAACTTGCCGTGCGGGTAAATATATAGATATAATGGGTATGAAGGGTTTTAAAACCAAAAACCTCGCCATCAGTTTAAAGCATGCTAATTTTGTAGAGCATACAGGAGGAGCGAGCCTGGACGATTTTTTGATGTTAAATATTTTTGTTAAGGATGAGTTAAGACAACACTTTGGGATAACATTTGAAAATGAAGTTATTATTTAGTTTTTTTGTGATCGTAGGTTTAAACTATTCGGTTATTGCTGAGCAGGTAAAATATAAAACATATTTTGGAGAGTGCCCATCAAGAGTTGCGGGCAATCTTACAATGAATCTGATTAAGACATTTGAAAAAAACCGCTCACTAAAAGATTTGAAATCAATGATGGTAGAAGAAAAGTTGGCCCAAAAACATTTTATATCTGATTATAAAATCTCCTTCGATCCTGTTGAAGATATGCTTAAGTTCAATCTGCAATGCCCGAAGGCACTGATGAAAGTACAAATTTATAAAGAGAGTGGGAGCGAAGGGTATGATGCGATACTTGTTGATAATGGTGAATTATATGATCCAACATATGAAACTATTCTTCGAACAGAGAGTAAGCTTAGTAGGAAGTTACCATTTTTAGCTATTCCTGTTGGCCAGCTAGATAAAGAGTTGCGTGATAAGATTACCGAGATGATGAAAAGCATGGATCAGGGCCTTGGTGAGATGGTTTCCGAAGTAATTTTAGATGAAGAAAAAGAGTTGACGATTATTCTTTCTGTTAACACAATTCCGTCGAGCGTGTTTCTTGGCCAAGATGATTGGATTAAAAAAGTCGAAAAGCTTACTAAGATAGTCGGTTATATGAAACAAAAAGATCGAGTCCCAGCAGTAATAAATCTTATGAATGCTGAGAAAGTAGTTGTCAAGTTCAGCGACAAATTCTAGGATTTTATATGGGCATGTTGGCATGCTTGCTTTTTGCAGAATGATTCTGCGATACTTTTTTGAGAAGGGAATCTCATGGGCACAGGTGACATCGTTGTTGGTCTTGACGTCGGAACAACCAAAGTTTGCGCTGTTGTTGGCGAGTATAATCACGATAATATTCTTGAAATTATCGGCATGGGAAATCAGCCAAGTCTTGGCCTGAAAAAAGGTTCGGTTGTAAACATTGATAAAACTGTAAGTTCTATTATGTCTTCGCTTGAAGAGGCAAAGTTAATGTCTGGTGTCTCAATCAAAAGTGCTTCGATTGGAATTGCTGGAAGCCACATTTATAGTTTTAATAGTTCAGGTGTTGTAGCAGTTAAGAATCGTGAAATTGTTCAAGAAGATGTAGACAGGGTTCTCGAAGCTGCCAAGGCCGTAGTGATTCCATCGGATAGAGAGATCCTTCACGTCATACCTCAAAAATTTAAAGTCGATAATATTGATGGAATCAAAAATCCAATAGGAATGTGTGGGGTAAGGCTTGAAGTCCATGTGCATATCGTTACTGGATCAATTCCGCTAATTCAAAATTTAATTAAATGTGTTGAACAAGCTGGTGTTAAGGTTGAACAGATTGTTTTGCAACCTATTGCCTCGTCTATGTCTGTTCTTTCTAGTGAAGAAAAAGAGTTGGGCGTCGTTCTCGTTGATATTGGTGGTGGAACAACTGATGTTGCTGTTTGGAAAGATGGTTGCGTAATTCATTCAGCAGTAATTCCAATTGGTGGAAATCATTTTACAAATGATTTGGCCGTAGCTCTTAAAATAACTCATATAGAAGCAGAGAGAATAAAAACTAATCATGGTTGTGTGCTTGGTGAAAAAATGAATCAGTCTGCAAAAATCACAGTACAAGGGCTTCCTGGAATGAAAGATAGAGAAGTTCAAATGAGCGTGATTGCAAACGTGTTAGGTTCAAGAGCAGAAGAGATGTTTACAATAATAAAAGAGATGATTACAGAAAAAAATCTCAGTGCAGAAATTACTGGCGGAATTATTTTAACTGGAGGAGGGGCACTGATTGATGGCCTTCAAGAGCTTGGGGAATATATTATAGACAGGCCGACAAAAATAGGACATCCAATTGCATTTGGTGGATTAACTAAGGTTATGCAGAATCCAAAGTTTTCAACAGTTCTTGGATTGATTGCAAGTGCTCAGAGAAATAAAAAAACGGTTAAAAGAGATACTAGTGTAGATGTTGATCATCATGTAGATTTAATAGGTAAATTAAGTAATTCATTAAAGTCAGTATTTAAAGAAATATTTTAGGGGGAACCATGTTCGAGATGGCAGACAATAATAAAAAACAAGTGATTGATGGGCGAGCGAAAATAAGAGTAATTGGTGTTGGAGGCGGAGGGTGTAACGCTGTTAATACAATGATTAGATCTGGCCTTGAAGGGGTTGAGTATATTGTTGCCAACACAGATCTTCAAAGTTTAAATGCGAGTTTAGCGCCAACTAAAGTTCAGCTTGGTGTTGAAATAACAAAAGGCTTAGGCGCAGGAGCAAATCCAGACGTTGGAAGGAAGGCAGCGCTTGAAGAGTACGAAAAATTAAGCGAAGTTCTTTCTGGTGCTGACATGGTTTTTATAACAGCAGGAATGGGTGGTGGAACTGGAACAGGCGCTGCACCGGTTATTGCAAAGCTATCAAAAGAGCTTGGAGCGCTAACAGTTGGTGTAGTAACAAAACCATTTGTATTTGAAGGTAAAAAAAGATTTAGACAAGCAGAGAATGGAATTAATGATTTAGAAGAGAGTGTTGACTCTTTGATCACAATCCCTAATCAAAGACTTCTCTATTTAGCAGGTGAATCATTATCCCTTGTTGAAACATTTAAAAAAGCGGATGCTGTACTATTAAATGCTGTACGAGGTATTTCAGATCTTATTAACAACACTGGACACATTAATGCTGACTTTGCAGATGTGTCGACAGTTATGACAAACAAAGGTTTTGCATTAATGGGAATGGGCATTGCCAGCGGTGAAGATAGAGCAATTAAAGCTGCAAATGAAGCGATCAGCTCTCCACTTCTTGAGGACATTTCTATTGATGGTGCTACTGGTATTATTATTAACATCACTGGAAGTAGTGATATGACAATGCATGAAACAAATGAAGCGGTCACTCTTATAATGGAAGCTGCTGATGAAGAAGCAGATATTATATTTGGAACTGTTATTGACGATGCGATGGAAGATCGAGTGAAGGTTACGGTAATTGCCACGGGTCTTGGTGGACTAGATAGAGTAACTTCTGCGTCTGTTAAAAAAGAAGAAAAACATGAACAATTAAAAGCGAAGAGTGTTGCAGCAGAAGAAGTTCGCGAGGCTAGAGAAGTAAGAGAGACAAGAGAGTTCAGCTCTAGAGATGATAGTATTGCAGCGATGAGAGAAGAGACCGAGCGTTCAATGCCTAGCAGAGGAGAGCATTCTGTAGATGATGTTAAATCTGATCGTTATGACGATAGATTTAGATCATTTGTGACTGGTAGTACAGAGAGAAGAAGTTCTCTCGCCGATACAATTAAGAGCGCCGCCACAGAGTACGAAAGAGATGAGACAATTACTCAACCAAAAGAAAGAGTTGTGGCCCCACAGAGAAAAGAAAACATTCAGCAAACTCCTGGTCGAGCAAGAAGCATAGCAGAGAAGCTTGGATTCATTTCATTTGATGAAGAAGAGTTAGATAGGCCAACATTCTTGCGAAGAAGATCTGAAAATAACGGCGAGACTTTCCCGACTGATCTTTAGCTTTGTCGCCCTATCTCTTGATTGGACGGGTTGCCTATTTTTGTACTCGATAGTTTTATTCTAATAAACAAACGCTATTTGCCTAGCGTGTATAATATTCCGTAGTTATGGCGGCTTGTAGTACACTCACAGTATTTACTTGATCAAGATTAGTAGTGAGTTATACTAAAATTATTAAAGTAGAACCTTGTTGGTTTGCTGGAGGCGTTTATGAAGTATGTTGAAAAAATTTTAGTTTTTTTTCTATTGTCTATGATGCTAATCACGTCATGTAAGAAAGTTGAAGTCGACAACAAATCACAACAAAATATACAAGTGCCGACAAACAGTAATCAAAATAATTTACCACCATTAATAATACAAGGAACAGTTTCGGCGATATTTAGCACGTTGCTCGCAACTGCTTATGCAAAAGAGGTAGAAGATAAGTTTGACTGTTTAAAGTGTATGACAGGTGAATGCGTTGAGCTTGTTGCTTTTTCGCTGGATGGTAAGGAGGAGATTCTTTGTACGGCCAATCTTGTTATTGCTGGTACACAAAGGCAATACGTGTTTACCTTAAAGAACCATGAGGCGCTACATGGTAAAACGTATGTTATTAGAACAGCAATAGCGAATAAGGATGGAGCTATAGAGTTAAGGCGTGCATTGCTTAAGATAGATAAGAATATGTCAGATAAACATTTTGGTGTAACAAAGGGAGCTACGCTTGAAGCCATGTTTACTGAGGCAGCTCTAAAGAAAGATCGAGGTGTGGTATCGGAAGAAAAAATCGCAGAAAAGAGGACACAATTTACAGCTGACATGATTTATAAAAAATTTGAGTTGCTAGGACTTAGATCAAATTTGATAGATGATATGTTTATTGATGACTACAAAGATGAACTAATGTCCTTTGTCTCAGAACAAGTTGGGGAAGATCAAAAAACTAATGGTGAAGCCACAGAAAATTTTAAAAAAGTGATTCTTTCCAAGAAGGATAGCGATAACGATGGTGTTGATGATTATAGTGATTGTGCACAAGCAGATAAGACAAGGTGGATATCGGTTGATGATTTATATGTGAAAGCAAAGATGAAGGAGACAGGAATTGAGTGTGGGTCTGCAAAAATTGATAACGTATGCATAGGAGACACGATTCCTTCTAACATGACAAGGGTTCCATGTGGTGATCGTGAGATTAAAAAAATGTGTAGTTCCAGAGTTGGTTATGAAAAATACTTCTATCATGATGAGGTAGAAACTATTACAAGGGATACGAATGCATTTTCTTTTGGTGAAGCTCTAAAGTGTGAGAAAGAATCATATTCGTCAAAGTGCAATGATGGATCTTGGGTGTCGCAGACATCTGGTGATTTTTTAACTTGGTATTACATGACGTATGAAGCTGGAAAATGTATTCAAATACCGCATCAGCGACATGTTTCAATACTACCATTCAAAAATGATCCATCGAAAAAGTTTAGTACAAACAATATAGCGCCAGCACAATACTTTACATTAAGTAAAAACAATATTGTGTACATCGCCCCGCAACTTAGCGGGCCGAAGAGGTATAATCTTTATAGTGGGAGCGAAAATTCAATAAAAACTATTATACTAAAAAATGAAGTTGGGACGAGTGATGTGTATAGAGACATCGTGCCAATAATGTTAGACGATGAATATTTGTATTATGCGATGAAATATATGAAAAAATCATCGAAGGCCATAAATTTTGGCAAAACTGTTTTTGATGTTGCAGTTTACAAGTTACCGATACTTTCTAGTGCTCCTCTTTCTTTTCCGCCAAAAACATTGTTGAAGCCTGAACATATAATTGCTTCCGAGCAGAGTGATCCAAGCTTAAGCTATTTTAGTAGTTTACGTTTAATAGAAGATGGAAAAACGTTTAAAAAATATATTTTTGGGGGTTACGATAAAGTTCATGTTACAGCTAAAGATTATCGTAGAATTGTTGCTAAGCCAACACTTCTTCATCAAGAACAAGTAGGCAGTAAGTTAAAGCTGACTAGTTCAACACTGTTCTATACCAGCGTGAGCAACAGAGAGCAGGATTTATCTTATATGAAAGTATATGACGATATTGCTTTTTACTGGATAAATGCTCCTGGCAATTATGGAGATAATAGTACGTTAATTGCTACGCCGAAAGAATCTTCGATTGACCATGATGTTTTGGGGAATTGTCAAATGTTAACCACTGATGCTGTAACTAATCGATGCATGGGTATTAGGCAAGATGCTGATGAGTCAAAGCTTGTTGCAGTATCATCGTCGACAGCGATATCGGATGAGAATGATATTCTAGGAAAGATTGGTAACAATTATATTACTAGAGCAGTAGAAAGGGGAAGATCATCATTTTATACGAACAATAATTACCAAATGTTTAGTATTAATGCATATTCTGTAGAAAATAAAAAAACAATAAACCTCTTTAAGTATAAGGAAGTCAATGATTCAAGATTTGCTATAGGTGTTTACAACAATGAAAGCTTAATAGTTTGTGATAGTGATGGAAAACTGAAAGAGATCAAAGTTGATGAAAAAAACAGTAGGCCAATGATGACGACCATTAGCACAGCAACCTCTGTTTGTAGTGCGATGTCGAGATATCATAATATAATTTTTGATAACAAGATTTATTTTTTTGGACATGTGTGTAAAGAAGATGAATTGAACTGCACTACTTATAATAGAAAGTTGTTTTATTTTGATTTTGAAACAAAGATTGCAACTAAAGCGGCTGATTTTTCTGGTGATAGAAATATGAGTGATGCTTTACTGATGTTTGATAGGTACGAGGACCGATTGTTTGTTCGTGCAAGCGTTGGCCCTGTTTTAAGTTCTTCTTCGAATGAAGTGATGTTTGAAATATTAAAAAAAGAGTAGTTTTTTAATAGCGTACATACGATATTTTGGTCATTGCAATTTGCGCTACTGCCTGTGGAGCAAAGTAATGGGTTGATATTCAAGATTTTGGAGAGGCAAAAAAAGGATTGATTTAAAACTTTTTTAAACCTCAAATACGGTATCCCATCGCATGATACGTTTAGGCGTCTTTTTTTAATTTTAAAACCAGAAAAGTTTT
>DYOQ01000076.1:5682-9532 GCA_020720455.1 Bdellovibrio sp. | reverse complement strand
TTTAAAAAAATAGGGTAAAACAAGATTAGAAAAAATTCTATTTATCCAATACAATAATCTATTAATACGCTTTGTTTCATTTTGGAAATAATTAATTGATTTTTTATTCTCAGCGAGTCAAATCCCTTATTTTTTGAGATAATTTTCTTATTCTTTACTTATAAAATGAGAAAACTATGAAAAATTCTTTGGCCGTCTTTGAAAATTATAAAATACGCAGAATCTATGATGAAAATACTGAAAAATGGTATTTTTCAATAATTGATATTATTCAAGTTCTCGTTGATCAATCCAATTATCAAACAGCAAGAAAATATTGGAATAAACTAAAAGAACGTCTAAATAAAGAGGGAAGTCAGACGGTGACAGGTTGTCACCAACTGAAATTAGAAGCCGCGGATGGTAAAAAATATCTTACTGACGTTGCTGATGCCGAAACTCTTCTGCGTTTAATCCAATCAGTCCCAAGCCCCAAGGCCGAGCCTATAAAATTATGGCTTGCGAAGGTTGGATATGAGCGAATGCAAGATATTGCTGACCCTGCTCGCTCAGTTGATCGAGCTAGAGAATTTTGGCAAAAGCACGGACGAAGTGATAAGTGGATACAGCAACGAATGATGGGTCAAGAAACCAGAAATAAGCTCACTGACTATTGGAAAGATCACGATATTAAAAAAGAAGAAGAATATGCAATTCTTACTAATTTTATTCATGAAGAATGGGCAGATGTTTCAATAAAACAACACAAGAAAATAAAAGGACTTAAAACTCAAAATCTTAGAGATCACATGAGTGAGGCAGAATTGATTTTTACTGCCCTAGCAGAACTTTCAACCAGACAAATTGCTGAAACAGACAACGCAACTGGATTTGAAGAGAATAAAAAAGCATCAAAGATTGGTGGTAGTATAGCAAAAAAAGCTCGCTTAGAGCTTGAGCAAAAAACTGGGAAAAAAGTGGTAACTGGAGAAAATTATCTCCCACCATCTACAATAAAAAAAATCAAACCTAATACTTTAAATAAAAAGAAAAAAAAATAATGGGAAAAGAAAATGTCATTCTAATAGAGAAACCAGATCAAAGCAAAATGTGCGATCTTGGATACCATGTTGTTAGTGGTCACTTCCGAGTTTGCCAAAATGGTACTAAGACATGGGTTGATACCCATTTAAGAAAAAATCGCGGTAAATTGATAATGCACTTAGAAGAAAATCTTCTCTTCCTGTATTGGAATAACTCTAAGAAATATCAAAATATCGGTAGAATTAAAGAATATTCTGCTCATAATGAATTGGATTCTATTATTCAGTTTTGGTTGGATTACTGGAAACAAAATGGTGAAAATTTTCCAGATGGCTTGACTGCGCTACATGTAAAAACATTGATCGCTATCGAATCCAGTTTTAATCCAAAGGCCCGTCCGAAAACAAGCTCAGCAAGAGGTCTAATGCAAATTCTTGATACTGCACGAAATGCATTAAGGGGAACTTCGGATGTAAAAAATAATGAAGTCCGAAGCAATTATATTGATGTAACGGCAGAGCAAATCGAAGATCCCGTAGTTAACATTGCAGTCGGAACACGCTGGCTTGCCCATAAGTTTTTTCTTCTTAGAAATCAAAAAGATAAATCACTCAAGAAAGTTCTGCGAAATTATTACTCAAAGACCCCTGAAGGTGATGAATATACAGAAAAAATTTTGGACCTTTATGAAAAATCAAGATAGTCATTTTATTTGTATACTCTTTTTACTTTTTTTTTCATGTAATGCACGGGCCCTTTTTGAAAAAGTTTTTAGTTCTAAAAATGAAGTGATAATTGATAGCGATACATCATTAAAAATAGACTCATCTTTTCCTAGCGGATGTTTTGATGATTTAGGTCTAGTGTCTCGAGTTGATTGCTTTCCGTCTAATAAGTTATTTCTCTTTTATAAAGGCAAAGAATCCAATTATTCAAATCTTGTGAAATACTGGAAGAATGCGTTTGTCTATTTGGTAAACATTTCACCTAAAGGATATTTTGATGATTTAGATAATGATGGTAATTATGAAGTCGCTCTCTATCCAATGATCGCAGGAAACAATCCCGTAACCGATGCTTATATTTATTCTATCATTGGTGATAAATTAATACACTATGGAATGGGGAAATTTCATTTTGAGTGGGGGCCATACGTTAATAAAATTGTAAAAGGACAATGGATAGAACCTCACCCATGATTAGTTCGAGACCTCCACTAAGGGGCACCAATTTAATCGTATCTTTCCGGTAAGCCTGCTTAACTTTTCTTAGTTGATAGCTGATCCTTCTGTTCATAATTAAAAAACAGGAGTGGTTGTGATGAACAAAGATGTTGAGCTTATTAAAACAGCTGAACCAGAAATAATGCCTACCCGGAAAACAACACCAAAGAATAAAAAAAACGTTCCATGAAGTTAGAAGAGATGAGCAAATACCGCGACGAACCTCTTTATTCAAAAATAGACAGTATGGATTTATCACAAGAAGCCAAGTTGAAATTTAAAAAGCTCTACGAAATAATCAACGAAACGCAATTTCCTACAATCTATAACGTAGAACAAGATATGCTAATGCAAACAGTGCTATCCCAAATAAAATCTTCCAAGAAACTCCCCATTGTAGCTTTTTAACCAGCGCTCTTTCACTAAAGTTAGATATTATAAATGGGTATTTTTTATATTTAACTATTTCATAAACTTTCTTAGCTCTTTTTTTGGCATACCCTAAAACATAGAGTTGATCACCAGGAAGTAAAAGATTCTCTGTAATACGAATAGGGGGCCGGCCAGTAACACCAAGAGCTTGAGCAACTTTGCTAATACCACCCAAATTTGAAAGAAAATCATTTGCTCTAGGTGATGTCTTTTCTCCTGGGACATTAAGTGAAAACGATGATGAATTTAAACTTTTTGTCTTATTTTTTGAAATGAACTGAGCACGCTCAGGCATTACCTCAACCTCTCCACTATCATCCTTACAAATAAATGGAATATTGCCACTAGTCCCCTGATCAATTATTTTCCATGATTTTTTTTGTCCACCATGTTTTCTCGAGTTTCTAGTTGATTGAAGCTGTTCAATCTTATATTCATAATAAACGCACACGGCTTTTGTTGCTGGCGAAAGTAGCTCCGATGCAGTCGCTTTAGCTTTGCCTTTAATCTCTACAAAACCAGAGCGCAGTGAAGATATCGAAGTAGTTGCTGTATTCTTAATTAACTTAGCAGTGACGCTGTTCTTGTAAGCCAGATAAAATGACACAATCCCAGCTACGAAAAATATTACCGATAATACGATATACTTAAACTCAACAGCACTAATATTAATATGACTTGATATAAATTCCATAATTTTCCTTGATCTAAAAAATTAGTAACTTAATAATTATTTTTCAAAAACCTACCTAAGTCAAAAGATTATGGGAATTTTGTCATAATAATATTACTTCTTTCCTTAACATTTGCCGAAGTACAACCCCTTATTGTTCCAGAGACCATAAACCCTAACCTTTCACCATGTTTAATTCCAAACATCTCTTCAAAGTTTTTAGTAAGTTTATTTGTCTGGCCAGGAGTCATCCACTCAAAAGTTCGGCCATACCATTTACAATCTCTATTATAGATAACAAACGCATTTGCAACAACACCTATCCCTACTTTCTCTACCGTTGGCCATGAGTTCTTTTTATCATAGCTTAAATTAACATGACTACTCGTCACACTAGCACTAAGTGTAGCAGCTTGCGGCCACTCTTTTACTTTACCTTCACAACCCTCGAAAGATATCTCATCAATTGTAGGCGTACTTTCTGCACAAGTACCATCAC
>DYOQ01000076.1:0-5582 GCA_020720455.1 Bdellovibrio sp. | reverse complement strand
CCCTCGAAAGATATCTCATCAATTGTAGGCGTACTTTCTGCACAAGTACCATCACTATCTGAATCACTGCCAGTATCACCATCTGAACCACTATCATCAGTGTGACAATTATCACCACTGCAGCTCTCTTGTCCGCTTGCTAATTTAGCATAATACTCGGCCTCATCTTCAAATTTTTTAGCAGCAACATTACTAGCTAGAGCATTTGCTCCTACAATTACACCAAGAACACCATACGCAATCGCTCTTTTCCCAGGTGAGTATTGCCACCCTCCAAGAGTTAAAAGTTTCGTCACTGGATTATCAATCAAGAAGCCTGATTTATCTATCCCAGAAAGATCTGTTCCTTGGGCCGCGTTTTCGACCTGAGTAATGCCACCTTGGTCAAAATTTTTACCATTAAATCCATCTGTACCTGTCTCTGTCTCTGTCTCTGTTCCACTAGATCCATATTCGCTACCTCTAACTACCTCTAGATGAGTAGTGGCACTAGTCGTACAAGCAGCACATGGTGATGTAATCGCAGTTGTGCAACTGTTTGCCACATCCGTATAAAGGCCCTTCGCATTATTTATACAATTAGTTGTTAAGTCCTGTAGCTTTTTATTATCACCAGCAGAGCAGATAACCTTGGCCCCGCCTAAATTTTTACACCTTTTCGTTGTAAGAAAATCTACAGATACTCTTTTTGCAAGCTCTAACTGCTCTCCAGTGCATAATACAGGATTTTTTGCTTGATTCTCTAGTGCTGTGACTTGACCATCATACGCAGTTTTTTCTCCATACGCTAAAGCTGCTGAAGCGAGCATCGCTGCCGCTGCTGTCGCTTTATACTTACCTTTTTTCTTCGCATCTTTTGCGTTAAGAAGAGCAAGGTCTCTGGACTTAGCATAAGAGTTATTTTGTTCATCATTACTGCCGTTATATTCACTATCAATCGTTTTTTGATTCTCTTCTTTATTGGCATCATCAACCAATTTTTCAATTGCAAGATGTGCAACGGCCGCAGCATTGAATACGTAATATGAAGTTGGTGATGGAGTCGTGTTCTTAACGCTTTCACACGCAATCAAGCTTGCGGCACCACTAAGTCCTACGCCCCAAGTGATAACTTCATTTATTGTTTCTTGTATTCCATAATCATTACTTGTGTCACCATCAGTAGCATCAGTTTCAGCATACACTCCACATATAGTTAAAATAAATAACACTAAGAAATAAACCAACATTCCTAATCTAATACTATTCTGTTTCATATATTCATTCACCTTTTAAAAACTTTCCGCTTTTCTAGAATGTTATCTTAATTTGCTACTATTTAACGGAAGTTTATCACTACTTCGTAAGCAACGGCTTAAAATTATGCACTAATTATTTTTTTATCGGATAACAACAAGATATGGGGCGCGCCAAATACCCACTACGGCCACAAATTATTGGCCGTAATCTTGGCACACTGTTATTTGCAAGCGACTCTGTCAGTTTAATTTGGAAGAGCAACTGTTCGTCCCAGGACGAGACACTTCTACAGTTTCTCGCTTCATCACACTTGTTCCAAAAACTAAAACCCCTTGCCTTAAATTACAGTTTGAACATAATAATCTGATATTTGCGTGTTCATTACTTCCGCCTTTAGCATAAGGAATGCTGTGATCATATTGTAAATTTTTCGTTGAACCACAAAACTGACATTTGCCTCCGGCCTTTTTATAAACTTTATATTTTGTCTCTTTGCTTATGTATCTACTCTTTTTTTTTGCTCCTAAATTTTCTCGCTTATTAATTCTCCTTACCTCTTTCTTGGGCGCAAGTTCCTTTTCATATTTTTCTAGCGCTGCTTGTGCCATCATATCTAAAACCTTGTCCAGATCAAGAGATTCACCTTTCCTGTTTTTATTAGCATATAAACTTTTAACCTGCTCAATTTTATCTAACGTCTCTTTTGAAATTGAGACTGAAAGCCTAACCTCCTTAGAACCTTCAGTCTGTTTAACAATAACTTTCTTTTTAGCTGGGGGAGGTAGTTGTTTTTCACTCCTGATATTTTCAATGAGCGTGGCCGTTTCGCTCTTACTCTTTCCCTCGATAAGATTTAAAACTTTGACCTGCTCTGGTTTTTCCATCTTGGCATCTTTAATTAGAACTGAAAACATATTGGCCGAGCTTAAACTAATAGTACCATCTTCAAGCTTCTCTTTTACTTGCGGCAACTGTTTGGTTAATCTCATCGCGCTAATTCTTCGATACGCTTGATCGTTAGTGTAACCAAGTTCTGCAGTACAATAATCATATAGCGAACGGTATTTTAAATCGCAGTAAAGCTTCCTCGTTTCAATCTCTGCTAAATGGGCGATAATCTCACCAATCAACTCTCGCTCTTTTAATACCAAACCTTTTGTTTTACTAAGTAGTTCAGTGTCGCTAATATTTTTTAATAAGATTTTCATTTTCACCTTCTTGCTTCTATTGTCAAAACGTCGTACAGGACGATGTTTTAAATGTTTTTAATATTAAAATTCTTTTACCATGATCATCAAACATTTTCAAATGCCCAAAGTATCGTCACTGAACCCATTGGCCCCCTCGCCATTTTTTTAAATACAGTACAATCCTCACCAAACTAGTTCTACGCTTATTTTTAAGTGACTCTTATCAAAACAGAAGCAAAATTGTTTGCGACATAAATTTAGCATGGTTTTATAAATGAAAATATTTTTTTTACTTAGTTTTTTTAGTAGCATTCGTTCCGCGCGAACACAACAAAGTGAACAATGTTAATCTGGCCGGTCTACTAACGCTGATGTCAGCAAGTCCAACCTAGCACTCACAATTAACCGACTGTTTTACTTATTTTATTGATTGATTTTTTTATAAAATAGTTGAACTAATATTAAGTTTGTTTATAAACCTTTCGACAAGTTATTTGGGCCTTTGTCATATCCAAGGCAAGAGTAAGTAATTCAATGAGGAGTTTGCTATCAAAACAAATATTTTAAAATCAATATTTTTTTTATTATTACCTCTATTAGCTTTCACCCATGTAGTTATCAGTAGCGAAAGCGACTGTTACACCATTGCAGAATCTCAAAAACTTCCAATGTCGCCTGAAGATCTTAGCAAAATGGTAGCACTTGTCACAAATAAAAAGAGTGCTATATTATCTATAGAACTTAAACTTAAACCAGTTACTTCAACGACAACAACTCCAAGCTATCCAATAACAATTGAAGCCACGGTAACATCGACCAATCCAGACTATAACAACTATCTAAAATACGGTAGTTTTGTTTGGAACATTCCTAAAAATTTATCATGTAATCAAATTGAAATCGCTTCGGACAAACCAAAGATTCAATGCAACCAAAATATCGACAATGATCCAACTAGGCCCTACTCCTATTCCATTTCTGGGAAATATGATTTTAAGAATATAAATAAACAAATGTTCAACCCTTCAGAAGTTAGCGCCCAAATTTCTATTGGAGAAAAAAAGGTAGAAGAGAATGAAAACAAGGGAAGTGCTGGAGTTATAGAACAAAAAACAGATGGCAGCAAAGTAGTTTTGACAGCTAAAAGATCTGACCGCATATCAACAGATTTACAAATCACCTGGAAGTGTGAACCAGAGGGATCTTATCCCGCAGATAAACTTTCTCTTGGAAAAGATGGGGAGCTTACTGTCGATAGAAAAGATATCAAAGAGGGCAAAGGTATTAATTTCACTTACGAAATCACAGAAAATACTTTACCGCCAAAGGCAATCTCTTCAGAGGCCGTAACTATATTTCCACTGCCACAATTAAAGATTGAAGTTGTAAATAAGGACGAAGCTAAGGAGAAACCTGAAAATCATAGAGTTATCAAAGCGACAATAATTACAAAGGGAGATGGCAGTGATGTTGATCTTAAGAAAGGAACCTTGACATGGACATGTAATGGTAGGCCATGTGACAAATCCGAGAATAAAACCCTAATTAATCTTTACGATCCAACGTTAGATTATGAAGGCGCAGAAGAGAAAAAAGCTGACAAAGATAAAAATAAAGCAGATGCCTCTAAAGAAAACAATGAACAGCAAAAAAATATTAAAGAAGCTCGCAGACCTCCACCGCCACCTCCACCGCCACCTCCACCGCCACCGCCACCGAAGAAAGATACCACTCACATCACACCATACAAGCACATACAGATATCACATGACGGTGGTGTTAAGATTTTCAGTGTTGAAAATTTGATAACATATAGCTCTACTCATGTTTATAAGTTTTCAAAATGGCTTATCCAACGAGTTGTTACAGAGGCCGAGGCATCATTAGAAACGGCACAAAGCAACCCTAAAATTGTTAAAGTCAAAGCTATTTTTATACCAAAAACTCCTAGAGATTTTGATGGCCAAGACAAAATAGAATCGGATGAACTGAGTATCAATTTTTCAAGCGATGGCCAAGGAGATGATTCAGAAGAATCAGAAGTTAGCGCCCGAATTTCTATTGGAGAAAAAAAGGTAGAAGAGAATGAAAACAAGGGAAGTGCTGGAGTTATAGAACAAAAAACAGATGGCAGCAAAGTAGTTTTGACAGCTAAAAGATCTGACCGCATATCAACAGATTTACAAATCACCTGGAAGTGTGAACCAGAGGGATCTTATCCCGCAGATAAACTTTCTCTTGGAAAAGATGGGGAGCTTACTGTCGATAGAAAAGATATCAAAGAGGGCAAAGGTATTAATTTCACTTACGAAATCACAGAAAATACTTTACCGCCAAAGGCAATCTCTTCAGAGGCCGTAACTATATTTCCACTGCCACAATTAAAGATTGAAGTTGTAAATAAGGACGAAGCTAAGGAGAAACCTGAAAATCATAGAGTTATCAAAGCGACAATAATTACAAAGGGAGATGGCAGTGATGTTGATCTTAAGAAAGGAACCTTGACATGGACATGTAATGGTAGGCCATGTGACAAATCCGAGAATAAAACCCTAATTAAACTTTACGATCCAACGTTAGATTATGAAGGCGCAGAAGAGAAAAAAGAGAATAAAACTAAAGATGAACCAGGTGCCCCTAAAGAAAAACCTAGAAAGCAAAAAAATAAGAAAGGAGATCGCAGACCTCCACATCCACCTCCACCTCCACCGCCACCGAAGAAAGATACCACTCACATCACACCATACAAGCACATACAGATATCACATGACGGTGGTGTTAAGATTTTCAGTGTTGAAAATTTGATAACATATAGCTCTACTCATGTTTATAAGTTTTCAAAATGGTTTATCCAACAAGTTGTTACAGAGGCCAATGCCATTCATTATATCAAAACAGAATTTTATCAAAAAGAACTTAGTAAGGCCGAGGCATCATTAAAGACGGCACAAAGCAACCTTGAAAAATGCAAAGTTGATGAGCCCAATTGTAAAGTAAAATATAATGCAATAATAATAACTGAAAAGAAAAAGATAGAAAAGAACACGTTGGCTTTAGCAAATCGCTTAAAACATTCAGCAACACAATCACCAAAAACTCCAGTAGTAGCAGAGCAACCACCAGTAGCAGAGCAACCAGTAGTAGCAGAGCAAC
>DYOQ01000075.1 GCA_020720455.1 Bdellovibrio sp. | reverse complement strand
TTCAAGGCGCTCAGCCGATTGAAGTTTTTTCAGAAATTATTGATGCTGAATTAAATAAATAAGTAGTAAGTTCGCTTGGCCGGTAAATGAAATGCAGTTACCGGCCAAGCTTTAAACTAACTTTTCCTTACTATTGTTAAATAATCTTTACATTAAACTAATCTTTGAAGTATTTTTATTGTCGTTATAAATTGGTTACCAAGGATTAGGGTTGTTAAATTTAATCTTTAGAATAATTATTTTACTTATTGTTTCGACAAATAGTTTCGCTATTTCACCTCGTGTTATTTATGGAAAAGATAATCGGGTAGAGATCAGCTACTTTGAGTCTCAAAGCTTCAGAGATATGTCGAGATCGGTTGCCGCTCTTATTGATAAAGAGCTGCTGGCCCCGTCACTTGATGGTAGTGGCAATCAGTGTTTAACTATGTGGGTTGAGAGCATTCAGCATAGTATGCTTCTTTGTGATGGTGAGCGGTTTGAGAAACAGCCTGCGCTTTCTACATGCACAGGTTTTCTTATTGCGGATGACCTTTTGTTAACAGCTGGCCACTGTTATGGGAAAGATGTTGTATCATCTGAAAGACGTTGTAGAGATTTCGTTTGGATGTTTGATTATACAGATACTCAAAGCGGAAAATTTTCATCACGTCCTGATGAAGATTATAGTAATCTTTGTTTTCAAAAAAGCAGTGTTTATGGGTGTAAAGAGATTGTTTCTATTGGTTATACCTCGATAGCTACACAAAATAGCGATTTTAAGACTGACTACGCAATTATAAGACTTGATCGCTCGGTAAATGATCGAAGGCCTCTAAGTTTACGGCTTGCAGGTAAGGTTCAAGTCGGAACTCCTCTCGTTGTAGTTGGCCATCCGTGGGGAATGCCGATGAAGGCAGCTGATGGTGCTAGTGTAAAATTCACAGTAGGAAATAGCTTTTTTGGTGCTAACTTAGATACCTTTGGCTCAAACTCAGGCTCTCCAGTTTTTAACGCTGAATCTGGACTTGTCGAGGGAGTACTTGTTAGGGGTAAGC
Organism: Bdellovibrio sp.; assembly: GCA_020720455.1. Lineage (GTDB taxonomy): Bacteria > Bdellovibrionota > Bacteriovoracia > Bacteriovoracales > Bacteriovoracaceae > DYOQ01. The sequence goes on along the minus strand of DYOQ01000075.1, from coordinate 9,428 downwards.
CAGATATTTATAACGATGCTGCTAATCGTTGTTTTAAGGTTAATGTTTGTAGTGACGACGGACTAAATTGTAACAATGGTAATGGCCTAGATAGTGAGGTTGTAATAACAACCTTGGCAATACTTGAACATGCCGGTCTGGAATTGTAGATTCCCTTTAGTTGATAGCTTAACTATCTAAAAATTTTCCCAGCATTTTTTTTCATCTGATAGAGGTAATATCTAGAGTAGGGTAGTCTCGTAAAATTTGACTTTGCCCGGAGGATGATATGGAAGTTAACGACTATGTTCATGATTTATCAAAAGCAAAAGAGAGTTTTTCTAAAAAAACAGATGAGCAACGAGACACCTACAATAGAGATTTAAAAAATCAGCAAGAAACTTTTGATTATAAGGCCGATAAACTTCAAAAAATCAATAATGAATCTCTTGCTAAAATAGAAGATGAGTATAAGTCACAAATTGATGACCACGCAGACTCTTCAAGGGCAAGCCTGAGAGAAAAACAGGATACGTTTAGACGTAAACTTCGAGATCAGGTTGAAGAGACGGAAAAAGAGAGGAGGTACACCTCCGATAAGTTTAGAAATAAGTTACAGCATATCAACGACTCATTTGATAGTTCGACAAGAGAGCTAAAAAATAGTGATCAATCAAAATATGATTCGATGGAAGGAAAATATCGAAGGTTACTGGATGATTCAAAAGAAGGGTTTGTTGGTGAAATTAGAGATATGCAAGACAGAACGGATGAGACTGTTCGTGATATGAGAGGTTCGGAGCGAGGCACGATGTCTAAATTGCTAAGAAGAAATAATTTAGAAAAAGAAGATATTATCCGAAGTAATGGCCAAAATGAAGCGATGAATAAGTCAATTCATAATGAGCAGCTTAGGTCTATTAATACGACTCACGTAGATGAGTTAAAAAATTTAAAAGATATTTCAGATTCACAAATTGGAGAGATAAGAAACAGAGCAAAGTTACAAGAGGGTGACCAAGCATCATCTTTTAACGATGCATACGAAGGGATCAGGGCGGCCAACGAAAAGAGAGGGGAGCGGCTAAAAAATCAGTATGGCCAAGAGTTAAGGAAGTTAAACGATGGCCACGAAAGATCGGAAGGGTTGATGAAAAGAAGTGTGGCCGAATCAATCGCAAGAGAGCATGAGTCAGCAGAGAGTGCAGCACTTGCTAAAGAGCAGTTGATTAAAAAGTATGAACATAAGTTAAAGAACTTTAAAGAGAAGATGGATAACGACCACGAAGGTTTTCAAGACGATGTTGACCACATGAATGAAAACATTAAAACAACGCTTGCAGAGAGAAGTAGAACCCATAGTGAGCAGTTAGAGGATAAACGAAGAGAGAGTCATGAGTTTGCCCAAGACATGATGGGTAGGTTTCGTGATGAGAGATTAGAAATTACCGATGCCTTTAGAAAGAGACAGCAGATTGAAGATGATAATCATAATTTCATTTTAAACTCTGAAAGAGATAATTCAAAGCGTTCCGTCGCAAAACAGAGTAAAGCTTTTTCAGATAGGTTAGAACAGCTAGAGCTTAAAAATAGTGATCAACTAAGAGCAGTAAGAGATGCGTATGCCAAAAGTGAAAAAGATTTTATTCAAGATACTAGAAGAAAATTTAATTACGATTTTTTAGAGCAGCGTGAAGCAGGCAATGCGAAAGTACAAGCACTTGATGAACAAAACGCTCAGCGAGTTGAGACAGAAAAAGCTAAACTGGTATCTCAACAAGCATATTATGATAACAAATTGGATGCTCTAGAAAAGAAGATGGAGGATGAGATGAAAAAACAGCTCATTGTTCACGATATTCAAAAAGAGGATGCTCAAAGAGATAATCAGCAAGTTGTTAAAGATATGCAGGTGGATCATCGGAAATCGTTTATCGAGTTAAAGAGAAGGTTTGATAAACAGATGTCAAAAACCAAAAGAGAAAATGATAAATTGGTGACAAAAATTATCACAAGTAAAGATGATGAGATTAGAAATACTAATCAGACGGCCCATCGAAATCTAAAGGTATTAGAGTCAGACTATGCAAGAAGATTTAAAAATTTGACAGTGTCCCATGAGCTAGCGATGGAAAACATGATTCGAAAGTACGAGGATATGATCGATCAGATGAAAGTCAACTACGAGGTAAAGATAGATAAGGCCGCATTTCGAGGAGAATCAGAGGTCTAGGAGTAATACAATTAACCTCTTTGCGGTAGCTTCAAATCAAGAGTTGATAACCATTTGGCAGCAGAGCGCATTTCTGTAAGGTTGTCTAAAGTTTTTTCTTTTTTAAGTTCACCTACTAATTGAATTTTTCTGATGCCAGGAATGAATCTGTCAAAAAAATTAAATTTTGAACTAAAGGTATCATCGGCCCACTTAACTTCTATCATCATGCTTGGCCTATTATTTATTGTTACTAAAAAATCAATCTCTTCGCCTCGCTTTGTTCGTAAAAAATGTAAATCAACATCCTCTCCATGAACATCATGGAGAAAGTGTAGCTCTTTTAAAAGAGCACACGCTACCAAATTTTCTAATCTTACCCCATTGTCTCCCTCTACTTGGCCATTATCATAAAAATAATATTTGGGTGCCTTTAGAATAGAATCTTTAATTTTTTTTGAATAAGGAGTGACTTTAAAAATGACATAGAGGCGCTCTAGAACATCTAGCCAATTCTTGACTGTTTTAGGATCAACACCAAGGTCGCTGGCTAAATTATTATGAGAAATTGTAGAGCCGATGCGTGTTCGGAGCAACCTGATTAAATTTTCTATTCCTGTTATATTACTAATTTTTTCAAGCGTAATTAAATCCTGTTTTAATATTATATCAAGATGAGTTCCTCGCCATCTTTTATAGTTTTCAAGAGTACCGTCTAGATATGGACCTGGAAAACCTCCTATTTGCAAAAGAGTTTCAAAAGATTTTTGTAAATTGAATTTTGGAGCAAATTTATTTAATTCTTTAAGATCAAGAGGGTGCAATCTAAAGGCAAAAAATCTTCCGGCCAAAGAGTCACCAACTTTGCGAAAGGTGTCTAATTTAGCACTTCCTGTAACTACCAACGAAGGCGGAATTCCATCAACGTCATAAATACCTTTTAACCATCTCTTCCATTGTGGCATTTTATGAAGTTCATCTAAAATTACTAACGAAGTGTCTCTATCCCACTCTTTTTTTTCAATAATGGTTCGATGAGCATCGTAGTCATAGTTTAAATATTCATATGATTCGGATAACATTTTTGAAATTGTAGTTTTTCCTGATTGCCTTGGGCCAGAAATCAGTACAATTTTTTTAGGTAAATCCTCGATCATCTGCTTAATAAGATATCTTTCCATAAGACTTTTTAGGATAGCACTCCCAAAAAGTCAAGACTTTTTAGGAGTGCTATCCTAAAAAGTCCATATTAAGTATCTCAGATTTTAAAGAAGCATGTGAAAGCGATAATGGAGAGTGGCAGTAGTCGGCCATCTCCATTTATAGTCATCTTATTTTGGAATTGTCGTAGTAGTATTACTAGCAGCATCTGTATCTGTATTTGAATTGCTTGGTGCTGCTTCAGTTTCTTTGTTAATCATGTGTCCATTGATATCATGATCTTCTCCTAGTACTGAGTCACCACGATTATTAGACTCGCCACGACCTGCTTGTTTAGTAGGATCGGGAGTAGTTTTAAATTTCGCAATTATATCCGGTGCTAATCTAATTACAGAGACGTTGCAATTTGTGCTTGGAGCGCTAACTTCCGCAATTTTGTTATCAATTAGCTCTTGGCACTTTTTAGTTAACACTGTTTGCCTCTCCTCTTCTGTTCCTTTAAATGAATTATCATCCAATACTTGAATGTTACCTGTGCACGAGACAATGAAAAATCCAGAATCCTCTCCTAAGTATTTAGCAACATAGTTATTTTGAACAGATGGGGAAAATGGCCGATAGGATAATATTTTCTCTAGCTGAGTCATGGCACCATACTCTTTGGCCTTAATTTTATAACCGTAATCAACGGTGACGTTACACGAATTTTTGCTAGCTACCGGATCAGTGGCCGGTAGTGATATTGTTGGATGAACCATATCATCTTCTGTTGGATATTTTTCAGGATAGAGTTGATACTCTTTGCTAAATTTTAAAAAATCCTCTCTAGAGATGTTAGTATCGATAGATCTATTACTGAAAAATTCTCCATAAGATAGTACGGAATCGACATTACCAATGGTCATTACATATGCCGCAATATTAACTGGAGCTGCCGCGTATCCACTACTTATTGTAAAACATAGAATCGTCAAAAAAACTTTTTTTAACATACAATCCCCCATGGCCGTTTACCTAAACGTCACAATAGAACAAATAAATTATAACATAGAAATTAATAAGCGGTTAAAGTTTAATTAATTCCAGACAAAAACGTTTCGCAAGATACTAGCCTAATACCTGACGGCGTTACTTTGTCAATATTGGGTGTTCTTAGTAGTTGAATTTTAGGAATGTCTTTAAGTGCTTTATCAAACTCAAACCAACTATTGCTCACTGACTCATCACTGTTTTTTACCTCAATCGCAACGACTGCCTTTCTTTTATTTGTAATAATAAAATCAATCTCATTTTTTTCTTTATTTCGAATATAATTAAGAGCGAATTCACCATGGCCGAGATCATTCCAAATATGGATACTTTTTAACAGGTGGACAGCGACCATATTTTCCAATCTCGGGCCAACGTCTTCTATTTGTGACCAATCCCAAAGATATAATTTCGTACTTTTTGTTAGCGCTCGATCAATCTTATTTTGATAGCTCTTAATTTGGAAGTGAAGATATAAATGTTCGAGTATAACGAGCCATTTTTGAACACTCTCATGTGATATTCGTAAGGTTTCCGCTAAGGAATTTAGCGAGAGTAGGGAACCAACTCTTGTTGGTAAAAGCAAGACCAATTCCTCTAGTTGAGAAACAAGTTTAATATCAGCAATATCCCTTACATCCTCTTTTGTAAGAAGTGTTCGCCGTCTTGCTGACCACCTAGTGTAAAACTGTAAACTGTTTTCTATGTATGGCTCTGGAAATCCGCTATTTAATTCTAGTTGTGTCCAGATTTTAGAAAGATTTTTATCGTTACTTCCTTTTAAGGTAAACCAGTTTACTGGTGGTGGGATAAAAGATTTGTGAATCAATTCACCAATTGTAAACGGATGAATTCGCAAATGTTCAAATCTGCCAAATAATGAATCTCCACCTTTTTGAAATACATCGAGTTTAGCAGATCCTGTTACAAAAATTTGGACATTAAGCTTCCGGTCGGAAATGCCTTTGAGTGCACTTTTCCAGCGGTTGTATTTATGGATTTCGTCTAGAATAATTGTGGAATTAGTCAATGTTCTAATTTTTTCAGTAAATATCGTTTTCAGGATGAATTCTTTTTCTTCTGGGATATCCCAGTTTAAATATAATGGTTCACTAGTGAACATAGCTTTTGTTAGTGTTGTTTTTCCAACTTGTCTTGGCCCAGAAATAAAAAGGATCTTCTCTTTTTTAAAATATGGTAATAAATCCTGGTAACACCGTTTCATCGAACAATCCCCTTAAGATATTTTTCTGGTCAACCAGAAAAAAGTCAAGATATTTTTCTGGTTGACCAGAAAAAAGTCAAAAAAAAGCATTGCGATTTAGTAAGATTGAGTTGAGAGGTCACTTTTTCGGGTCTTATAAAGTGAAGCAAGTATCGTAATAGCTAGTACAACGAAGATTACGCCGAGTGAGATAGCTATAGGAATATGGGCCCACTCCATTATTGTCATTTTTATACCGATATAGGTTAGGATGACTCCTAGGCCATAGCTAAGATAGACAAAGCGGTCCATGAGGTTTTCTAAAACGAAATAGATGCTTCTTAGTCCCATAATTGCAAAAATATTTGATGTAAAAACAATGAATGGATCTCTGGTAATAGCAAAAATGGCCGGTATTGAATCGACAGCAAAAACAATATCGCTAGTTTCGATTGCTAGTAAGACAAGAAATAGTGGGGTGAAGTATCGTTTGCCATTTTGGGTAATGGTAAATTTTTCTGATGGCGCTAGATCAAATGGTAGATATTTTTGAACGAATTTGAGAGTGGCGCTGTTTTCTGGATCGAATTTTTTGTCATGATTAAACATTATTTTTATTCCAGTAAAAACTAAGAATCCACCAAAAACATAAAACATCCAGGTGAATTGGCCAAGCAGTGTTGAGCCGACAAAAATAAAAATAAATCTAAAAATAATCGCTCCAAGTATTCCGTAAAATAGCACCTTATGATGAATGTGACGCTGAACCTTGAATGCTTTAAATATTAGAATGAAGATGAAGAGGTTATCAACAGAGAGAGACTCCTCTAATATAAATCCAGTGAGAAACTCTGTAGCTTTTTGTGGGCCAAACCAAAAGTAGACACCGACATTAAAGCAAAGAGCGATAGAGATCCACATTATGGACCATAGAATAGCTTCTTTCATTTTTGGAGCGTGAGCTTTGCGGTTTAGTACACCCAAATCAAATACAAGAAGCAAAAAAACAAACAGTAGAAAAATAATCCAAGTTGTTGGCGTAACGCTCGTCATACAAATCCTTTAGAGTAAATTATTTATAATAATATATTGATACATATTTAAATGGCAATCATTAATCTCGAATGAAAATTGACGCATCATTGGAACAGCTATAAACTTTGCAAGGTTTAAGCTTAGCAAAAGGGAATCGGTTGAAACAGGCTTCATTTAACTTATCACTTGTAGATTATCTGATATTTATTTTGCTGTTTGCTCTTACGTTTAGCTTTGTCATTTACGGGAATCACAAAAAAAATAAGAGAGACGATTCTATTTTAGATTATCTCATAATGGGGAGACAGCTTACCCTTCCTTTTTTCATCACGAACCTTGTTGCGAGCTGGTATGGTGGGATATTTGGAGTAACAAAAATTGCGTTTGAGTCGGGGATTTATAATTTTATAACCCAAGGCCTTTTTTGGTATGTGGCATACTTGATCTTTGCCCTGTTTCTTGTTGATAAGGTTACCGCATATAATGCTGTTACTCTTCCTGATCTTGCCCTGAAATTATTTGGAAAAAAATCGTCAAAGGTAGCATCAGTGCTAACTTTTTTTAATATATTGCCAATTAGTTATGTTATGAGCTTAGGCCTTTTTTTTGAAGTTATTTTTGGATTAAGTTTTATAAACGGTATGATTCTTGGTCTTGTTATTATTTATGCCTATTCGCTTTTTGGTGGAGGGATGAGAGGAATAGTTTTTGCCGATTTCGTTTATGCTTTTGTTATGTGTTTAGCTGTTGCCACTCTTTTCTTTTATTCTATTTTTCATTTTGGTGGATTTGAATATTTAACACCCAGAGTGCCAACTTCTCATTTTACTATTACAGGTGGTGAATCTGTCGGCTCAATGCTGGTTTGGGGGTTTATTGCATTAGCTACGCTTGTCGATCCATGTTTTTACCAAACATGTTTATCGGCCAAATCTCCACAAGTAGCTAAGAAGGGTATTCTTATTTCAATTGTTATCTGGTTTTGTTTTGATATCTGTACAACTTTTGGAAGTATTTACGCCAGAGCATTTATTCCAGATGCTGATCCTAAATTTGCATATTTACTTTACGGAGTTTCGGTATTACCCGCAGGACTCAAGGGGTTATTTATCTCTGGAATTTTGGCAACAATCATTTCGACTGCTGACTCATTTTTGCTAATTTGCTCGAATACGGTCTCATACGATATTCTTGGTTTTAGAGGGAAAAAAATTATTTGGCTGAATCATATTTCATTTCTTTTAATTGCTGTTTTTTCAATTATGCTAGCGCTGTTTTTTAAAGGTGACATAAAGATGGCGTGGAAGACACTTGGTTCATATATGGCCGCATCACTCTTGATTCCGATAATTGTCGGCCTAAAATTTCCGAATAAAATAAGTGATAATAGATTTATTGTTTCATCTATCCTGAGTATTATAGGAATAACGTGGTGGCGTTATCAACAAACGTTTGAGTTAGCAAAGAGGGTAGATGCTTTTTACGTTGGTTTGTTGATTAGTTTTTTTGTAATTATGCCTGGCCTGCTAAACATTAAATATCGTCGATTTTTCTCTGATAAGATTTAAGTATTCCTCTTTTAATTCTCTTGGTAAAAAACTTCTTCCGATTAACTCATTCATTTTGGGAATACCTTTTAAGAGTCGCTCAATACTTTTACAAGTTGCTTTTTCTCCAATTTTTAAATTTCTAGCAAGAGCTAAAAAATCCTCTTTTTTTAGGTTACTCTTTTTGCCATTAATTGTTAAAGCGACATCTTCTTTGTCCTCTTTTAAGAGTAGCTTCGTTGCTAGTAGGTCATAAAATGGGGAGAGCGCAATTTCATTTGATTCATTTTTTATCAAGGAAAAGTTCTTAAGGTGCATGTCAGAGTTGCCTGTTAGATATGAGAATAAAATTAGGTCAAAAAAATTTATAATATCTAGTCCTGAGTTGGTGGCATATTTTAGAATAATTTTGCCAGCTTTTTCTGTAGAGGAGTTATATTTATTCTCAGTTAGTAATTCACTAAGTTGACAAAAATCTTCAACAGCAATTTTTTTTCCTTTTTTGCCACGATCAAATCTTCGAGTGATATACGCTAACTCTCCTGATTGAAGTTTTATTAGGCCATGTTTTGCAACTTGTAATCCACAGGCGCTTGCCATGTGCATAGTTACGTCTTCAACTACTGAAATATTTGGAAAAAGGGCAGTCGCTGGCTTTAAAATAAAATTTCCTTCCCAGTCAACAATCATCAATCTATGAGTTGGATCGTTATCTTTTTTTTCTAACTTGGTAGAAATTTTTGGTTGTACACCAGTAATACCAAGATGTTTGGATAGCGATTTAATGGCAAGGGCCTCTAGGTCATTTGCTCCGAAATTTATTTCAGGAGGTATCTCAGTTCCAAACAGTTTTTTACTGCAACTAGTGTGGTAGTTTCCGGGTAAATCTTTGTCTAGGGCCATGTAGCAACCTAAACAGATTGCTTGGGCCATTCTTGCTCCTTTGGTGAATCATCGATTACGCTTACGTTTCCAATACAATCTTTACAAGCGGTCAGTAGTAAGCTCATTCTATCTCGTGGATTTATTTTCCAGTTAGATTGTATGATGTTTAGCAACCACCCTTCAGGAATTAGCCCATCAAAAAAAGAGAACATTGTTTTTTGTTCATACGGTTTTTCTCGAAGAGGAAGAGTTAAGCTTATAGGCATTGCTCCTTCTGTGTGCAAGTAATCTTCATTGTATTTAAATATAAAGAGGCCCTCTTTTTGTTCGATTACTCCAACATAACTCTTCTCAATATAGACTTTACCTCGCTTAA
>DYOQ01000074.1 GCA_020720455.1 Bdellovibrio sp. | reverse complement strand
GATAAAGCAATAATTGTTCCATTTTTCACGCCGTAACTGCCTGATAATATGTAAATTTTTAATTACATTATGATAGATGGCCAACATGTGTCGAAAATTTATGCAGATAAATAATCAATTTGTACTGAACCAGTGTGTGCAGAATCACACACTGGATAAAAATTACTTAAATATTTGTTGTCCATTTTTGAATTTATAGACAGCTTCGACCTTTCCTTCTTGATTATATTTTTTTATTTCACCATCTAGCTTACCATTTGCATAACCACCAAATTGAGAGATCTTTCCGTTTGAGTGCCACATAGTGTAACGTCCTACTGGGACTCCTTTTTGGTAGGTGACTATCGCACTTCTTTGTCCGTTCGGGTGCCACATGGTAATAACGCCATCTAAAAGGTCATCAATAAATTTTCCCTCTTCAGTTTTTTTTCCATTCTCATCCCACTCCATATACAACCCATTTCGTTTGCCTTGAGCGTACGTGGTCTCATTTTTTTTTGTACCGCTTGGATGTAAAGATGTTACAACTTCTGTTGCTATGGAAAAACTACTGTAAAACATAAGAATTATTAGCGTGATAAATTTAGTCATTACTATTTTTTTACGTCGTAAAAGTAGAATTTTTGAAGCTCTGGAACGCTATTTGGGTAGCAGCCATTAATTTCGTAATTTTCACTTCCAAATGGGGTGTGAAAATATCCAAGAGGTGAGTCGTTTCCTTTTTCATAAAATGGAAGATTTCCAGGAACTGTCACTTTAATAACAAAATCTAATCCGGTGTAAGACTGGGCCCTTCCTCTTTCTGCGGCAAACTCTTCGATATCTAGCTGCCACGTGTACTCAGTTGATGGGTTCATCATTGCAATTTTTCTGTTTTGCCAAGAAGTTACTTTTGGAACTCCATAGCTAGAATCGGTCTCTTCAAATCCAAAGACTGCCTCAACTGTTGTACCCCAAGGGAGATTTTCATTGAGATAAGTGATTCTTAAATCGACAGAGGTTGAACTATAGTAGCTACAGTCGTGATATACTGTTCTTCCTTCGATATAAAGATCTTTTCCAAATACAGAAAATGCAATAATTGATATAAGAAGTGATAGAGATTGGTAGATTGAAAATTTCATTGATAACTCCTTATTTAGATAGATGCTTACTAACATTTGAATGGGAAATTGGCAACTAATTGCAGCAATTTATCTATTTACTGAAAATATTATGCTTTCTTCGGTCGACTACGCGCATAATTTCGGCGGCAGTCTCTTCTATTGCTTTATTTGTGACGTCAAATTTTGTCCATTTTTTATTCTCATTAAACAGTTGTTCTGCCCACTTACTCTCATCTTGGACCGTGTTTATACCTGCATAGTGTTCGTTGCACTCGTTTGCTCCAAGCCGTGACAATCTGTTGCGTCTAATTTCTCGAAGGGCGTATGGGTCAATTGTTAGGGCAAAAATTTTGCGCTGATCAACTTTAAAAATTGCGCTAGGTGGAGGTGTGTTGAGGATTAGCGGAACGTTTACTACTTTCATCGAATATTGTTGGGCCAGATATAACGAGAGTGGCGTTTTAGAGGTTCTTGAGATTCCAACAAGAATGAGGTCAGCAGAATCGAGAATTTTTAAATTTTTCCCATCATCATTGAGTAGAGTAAACTCCATTGCAGCAACGCGATCGAAATACTCTTCGTTAACACGTCTATGAAGTCCTGGCCGCTCACTTGGCCTTTCACCAAAATATTTGGCAAAGATTTCTAAGACGGGGCCTAAAAGATCGATGCAGTGAACTTTTTTTTCGATTGATAGTTTTGCAATGTGGGCGCGCAGAGATGGTTCAACTAGGGTGTAAAGAACTAGGCACTCTTGTATATTGTTTGCAGAAAAGATGCTATCGATCTGATTTACTGAGCGTACATTAATATGTCTATCAAACGAGACATCTTTTCCTTCAAACTGGGACATCCCACAATCTGCAATCTCTCTTGCCGTATCTCCAATTCCATCTGAAACGATTACGATATTTGCAGTTGTTCTTGCTCCTACTGCGCTAGTTATTTCTGACATAAAACTCCTTTTTAACGTTTAAACTTAATTGCTGCCTGAGCTGCGGCAAGCCTAGCTACAGGGATTCTGTAAGGGGAACAGCTGATATAATCTAATCCGTTATTATGAAAGAATGTGATCGAATCAGGATCTCCTCCGTGTTCACCACAGACTCCAAAATGAAGATTTGGATTGGCCTCGCGCCCTTTTTTAATGGCATAAGAGACGAGGAATCCCACCCCTTGTTGGTCTAACGATGCAAACGGATCAGATTTGATAATTCCTAAATTTCGATACTCTGGCAGAAATTTACCAGCATCATCTCTTGAGAGGCCAAAGGTGGTTTGAGTTAAATCATTTGTTCCGAATGAGAAAAATTCAGCACTTTTAGCGATCTCATCAGCAGTAATTGCAGCTCTTGGAAGCTCGATCATTGTTCCAATTTTGTATTTTATTTTTACGTTTTTTTCTGCAAAAATTTGATCGACAATTTTCTTTGTTAACTCTCTTAGAATTGCGAGTTCTTTCTCTGTTGCAATAAGAGGTATCATGATTTCTGGTATTACAACGATACCCTCTTTTGAGCAAGTGACTGCTGCCTTCGCGATAGCTTTTACCTGCGTAATATAGACCAGATTTGAGGTTATTCCCATTCGACAGCCACGGTGTCCAAGCATCGGGTTAAACTCCTCAAGCTGTTTGCCGACGTTCTCAATCTCTTTTAGAGTTATGTCGAGTGATTCGGCGAGATGTTTTTTTTCTTTTTCTGTTTGTGGCAAAAACTCATGTAGTGGTAGATCGAGGAGTCTAATGTTGACCGGTTTTCCATTTAGTGCTCTAAATATTCCGGTAAAATCCTCTTCCTGAAATGGAAGCAGCTTATCTAATGCTCTTTTGATCTCTTCGTCGTTTCTAGCAAAGAGCATCTGCCTAATCGCTAAGACTCTCTCATCTCCGAAAAACATGTGTTCAGTTCGGCATAGGCCTATCCCTTCTGCCCCAAAGTTTACGGCAGTCTCACCATCTGCTGGATTATCAGCATTTGCTCTGACTTTTAACACTCTAAATTCATCGGCCCAATTCATGAAGATTTTAAAATGCTCACCGATCGTCGCTTTAACGGTTGGAACGATTCCATCCATGATTTCACCGGTTGCTCCATCAATGGTTATTGGATCGCCTTCGTTAAAATGTTTGCCATTTATTAGGACGGTTCTTTCGGCCAGATCGATTTGGAGTAGGGTACAGCCGGCGACACAAGGTTTACCCATTCCTCTTGCTACTACAGCAGCATGAGATGTCATTCCTCCTCGAGCGGTTAAAATTCCTTGAGAGACGGCCATCCCAGAGATATCCTCAGGACTTGTCTCATGTCTTACTAAAAGTGCTGTCTTTTGATTGTCTTTCATTTTAGCGGCCATCTCTGATGTGAGCGCAATACGGCCAGAAGCAGCTCCTGGTGAGGCCGGAAGCCCTGTAGCTAACACTGTTTTTTTATAGTTAGGATCTAGCTTTGGATGGAGTAGCTGATCAATATCATTAGGAGGTATTCTTAGCACTGCCTCTTCTTTGCTGATCATCCCTTCATTAACCATTTCAACTGCAATTCTTACTGCTGCTGCAACAGTTCTTTTTCCGGATCTAGTTTGCAAAATAAATAGTTGATTTTTTTCTATGGTAAACTCGATATCTTGCATGTCACGGTAATGTTTTTCTAATTTATTATAAATCGAGACAAGTTCATCAAATGCCGTTGGTAAAAGTTCACTCAGTGTCGGTAAGGTTTTATTGGACTCATTTTTTGAGTCGTGATTAATTGGAGATGGAGTTCTAATTCCAGCTACAACATCTTCACCTTGAGCATTAATTAAAAACTCACCAAAAAATTTATTTTCACCTGTTGATGGATTTCTAGTAAAACAGACTCCTGTTGCACAATCATTACCCATATTGCCAAAAACCATCGATTGAACATTAACAGCAGTTCCCCAATTATGAGCAATATTATTTAGGTCACGATATTTTATGGCCCGACTATTATTCCATGAGTTAAATACGGCCCCAATAGCTTTCCATAACTGATCTTCAGGTTTTTCAGGAAAATATTCACCGCTCTCTTCAACAATAATTTTTTTATAAACTGCGACTAGATTTTTAAGGTCCGCTGCACTGAGTTCAGTATCATCTTTTACATTCCGAGCATCTTTGAGATCTTCTAGGGTAGATTCGAGGATTGATGAGTTAAAACCCATTACGACATCTGCATACATCTGAATAAATCTTCTATATGAATCCCAAGCAAATCTTTCATTACCTGTTTGAAGAGCAAGTCCTTTCGTGGATTTTTCATTTAGGCCAAGATTTAAAACGGTATCCATCATTCCTGGCATTGAGACCCGTGCTCCTGATCTTACAGAGAAGAGTAGTGGATTTTTCTCGTCGCCAAATTTTTTTCCAAGCTCTTTTTCAATTTTTGAAATTGCAGCTAACGTTTGCTTCTTGGCCTGATCAGGAATAGAGGATGTTTTGATGTAGTTTAGACAGGCTTCGGTAGTGATGGTAAAACCTGGAGGGACAGGAAGCCCAAGATTTGCCATCTCTGCTAGATTTGCGCCTTTGCCACCAAGAAGATTTTTCATCTCTTTGTTGCCTTCGGTACCACTCTTCCCAAACGGATATACATATTTTATAGAAGCATCATTCATTCTTTACTCCATGTTTGAATTTATAATTTATCTTGCAAAATTGTAAACATCTCTCCTATAATTAACAACGTAAATAAGACGAGTTCAGAAATTAATAAGAATTTTTTGTTGAGGTTAGTTTTATGAAAAGAAGCTGGTGGTACCGCTTTGTATTTTTTATGATTGTTGTCACTATTTCAGTGATAACGGTTCTCCCTACAGTGTTTAAGTTTGGTGATGACTCTCACTATCCAATCAAAAGCAAGATTGCGTTAGGACTTGATCTTCAAGGTGGCCTTTATATGGTTCTTGGAATCGATTTTAATCGCGTTTATAAGGATGAAATTAAGAAGAATGCGATTAAATTAGTCGATATGTTAAATGATAGGGGTGTTGAAGCAAAGCTGGGAGAATTAATTTTAAACGATTTAACAGACCCTCAGCACATTGTGATACTCTCTGATCAAGGATCGGTTGAAAAAGCGGAAAAAGAGGTGAGGAACTATTTTGGAAGCTACTTGAGACTGACCGCTGCTAAAGGAACAACTCTTCATTACGGTTTATCTAAGACGTTAAAAACTGAAATGGAAGAACAGTCGGTTAAAAAGTCTATAGAGGTTATCAGAAATAGGATTGATGAGTTTGGTGTTACAGAGCCAGATATCGTCTCTCAAGGGAAAGATCGGATCATTATTCAACTTCCTGGGGTTAAAGATATCGATAGGGCCAAAGAGTTAATCGGAAAAACTGCTAAGTTAGAGTTTAGAATCGTTAATGATGATATCTCTCCAGTAAAATTAGCCGAGTGGGTTAAAAAGGCTGAGGACGCTCAGATTATCTATAAGAAGGGTGAGAAGTTCTCTGCTTATGTTGAGAAGTTAAATGAGTTTTTAAAGCAAGATTTGCCACAAGGGTATGAACTAGTATTTCAAAAAATATTAAGTAAGGTTAATAATGAGATCGAGACAAAAATTCCTTATCTAGTTGAGGCATCATCTCTTCTTTCTGGCGATGATTTACAAGATGCAAGGGTAGCGATCAATCAGCAAAAGAATGAGCCATATGTCTCTATGGAGTTTAAATCAAGAGGGGCGACTCTTTTTGAAGAGATCACCGATAAAAATAAAGGAAAAAGAATGGCGATTGTCTTAGATGGGAACGTCTATTCTGCCCCACAAATACGAGAGAAAATTAGTGGTGGTAATGCTCAAATTACTCTTGGTGGAGGCTCATACTATAAGGCGATGAATGATTCGAAGGATATTGCGCTTGTTCTAAGAGCAGGAGCTCTTCCTGTTCAACTAGATTTTTTGGAGCAAAGAAGTGTTGGCCCAAGTCTTGGACAAGATTCAATTAATAAAGCGGTCTTTGCTTCGATTGTAGGAATATGTATCGTGTTTTTGTTCGTGTTTTTTTATTACAAGATTTCAGGTTTTATTGCAGCTATTACGCTTACTGTAAACGTACTGATCATTCTGGCAGTTCTAGTTGCGCTTGAAGCGACGCTTACTCTTCCTGGTATAGCAGGGATTGCATTAACAGTTGGTATGGCCGTTGATGCAAATATCATAATCTATGAGAGGATACGAGATGAGATTCGTTTGAGGGTAAGTAATTATAAGGCAGTTGATAACGGGTTTGATCAAGCATTTTGGACTATTCTTGATGCCAATATAACGACAGCACTTGCGGGGATATTTCTTTTTAATTTTGGTACAGGGCCAATTAAAGGGTTTGCAGTTACACTGCTAATAGGTATTGCAGCAACAGTTTATACAGCTTACTTTGTTGGCAGACTAATGTTTGAATTTTATATGAATAAAGTTGAAGGACAAGATCTAAGCATTTAAAAAGGATTTAGTTATGATAGAGTTTATTAAAAGTGGAACCCAGTTTGATTTTGTAGGTAAGTTTAAATATACGACGATAATCTCTTTGGTGCTCGTCTTAGCATCTTTATATTTTGCTGTGACTAAGATGAAGTATGGTGTCGATTTTAGAGGTGGAGCTGAGATTCAGATCAAGTTTGATAAGAGTATCACGCTTGATGAGTTAAGGACTATGCTTGATAAAAAAGGGTTTAGCGGAGCGACTGTTCAGACAATAGGTGAGGATGATACTAACGAGTATTTGGTAAAGGTTCTTGGGAGCGAAGAGAACATTAATCAGATCACTCATCAAATCAGTGATGCACTAACTACTTCGTTTGAAAATCAAGGGCCAACAGTTCGAAAAGTTGATATGGTTGGGCCAAAGGCAGGGGCAGAACTAAGAATGTCAGGATTTTTGGCGATGTTTTGGGCGATGCTTGCTATTATGATCTATGTAGGCTTAAGGTTTGACTTTAGATACTCGCCTGGTGCAATCATCGCTCTTTTTCACGACGTTTCTCTTGTCCTTGGTTATTTTGCCTTAACTGGTACAGAGTTTACGCTTCAAATAGTGGCAGCGATTTTAGCGGTTATTGGATACTCTGTTAACGATACAGTTATCGTTTACGATAGAGTGCGTGAACATGAGGAAAAATATACTGGGTTGCCTCTTGCTACACATATAAATAACGCCACTAATGAAACTCTTTCAAGAACTATCTTAACATCAGGGGCCACTCTATTTGTAACTATTACGATGATGATTTTGGGTGGATTAGCAATTCGAGATTTCTTTATTGCAATGACGATTGGAATAGTTGTTGGAACTTACTCTTCAGTTTTTATAGCCGCTCCAATTACACTATCTTTAGATAGAGTAATGAAGAAGAAGTAATCGTACGGTGATGATTAAACTCGTTTATATTTTAATTACGCTTTTAATTTCTAGTTATCAGTTTTCTTTGGTTGCAAGTGCAAGTGAAGAAGAGAGTGATAAGCTTTCAAAAGAGTTTGCTGGAGCGATTGAGGGTTTGAAGTTGCTTCAACCGACAACAACTGTTGAAAAAAATCTAGAGGCCGGCCAACTGGCCTTAAAAGATGCGATAAAATTGTTAAATAGTGTTTATAAAGATAAGAGTGAACAAGAAGTGGTAGATTCGTTACTCTCTCAGCATGTTGGATCTTCAATTGGTGAAGTGTTAAAAAAATATCCTAAGATAGCTCTTTTTCTGGCAAAAGTTTATAAAGATCCTGACTGTTTAATGGAACTGGCAAGGATACTTGAGAATCGTCAAAAGTTACTTTATTACTTTATAGCTAACGTTGCTACAATTTTATTTGGATGGATGATTAAGCGTTCATTTAGAAAAAAAGATGGTGAGAGACGTCATCGCACAACTTCAATGAAGCTTTGGTTTTTAAGATTCTTAATGATTTATGGTGCACGAGTGGTTCTTCTTATTAGTTTTTACGGAAAAAATTTAAAACCGCTATTTAATATTATTTTAGAAACGGTACTTTAATTTGCTACTAATCTGCTGAAACTGGAATACACCCTATTCGTTTATCTTTTGCTTGAATAGTTGTTCGATCATTTAGAGAACCTTCTATTTCAGCTTGTGTTTTTACTGTATAAATTTTTTGAAATGATTTCTGTTGGAATGGCGTTTTGATCGACTCGTTAGTAATCGGCCAATAAAATCTAACCGCTTTTTGGCCAGCAGTTACAGATGTCGGGGTATAGTACTTCCCACTCTCATAGTGAAACCAGATTTTTTGCAGGGTACTTGCCGGTATTAATAATGGGTCATGGTTGTCTGCGTAGATTGTTATATTATTGGGCATTTTATAAGTAGTAGGTTCTCTATCTGCAAGATATAATGCTTCTGTATCGACACCTATTATTTCTTTTAATATTTGCATTATGGGTTCACCGTTATTGTAATCATCTTGCGTTGGACAGTAGCTTATACTTTTGTCGTAATCTCGTACCCATGGTTGCAGTATAATTCCAGATATTTGATTTGTCGTAGCGGCGGTTCCAGACGTAGTATTCGGCGTTGTTGTTGTTGTTGTACCACTTGTTCCAGTAGTGCTGCTTGTCCCGTTTGTACTAGAATTGGTGCTACTTGTGGTTGCGCTGATGCAGGTGCTACTGTCAATTACAGGCCCTGTCGATGGAGAGATTGTTCTAAAGAGATTAATTCCTGATTCAGAAGTGATGTTGTATTCGTTTTGAAGTCTCTCTTGAATTGTTAAGTTTATATCTAGATTAGATTTATCTCCTTTGGTTGAGTATGTTCTAAGGTCCCGAGGGTCCCAAACTCTAAATGCTATCGGTGTCCACTCAAATCTAGTAAGAAGAGGACTATCGTATTCACCTTTACTTGGATCATGGCAGATTAAAAATGAATCACAAGGGGGTAGTGTTGGTGCAGTAACGTTCTCTCCGACAAAGTAGTGCTGTCTAATCATATCAGTGAAAACTAAACTTCCATCATCGCTTTTTGTTCCACCGGCCCTGCTTATACAGGTGTATCGGGCCATTGACGAAATTCTAAGTGGCCCTTGAGTATTTGCTTCGGTGGCCGTTGCTGGCATGTATAGTTGAATACTACTTGTTTGAGCTGTGTAACCGTTTTCATAAACAACAACCTTTGCTCGATATCTAATTTTTTTCATTAACTGATCAACGCTGACATAAAAGCTATTGTCACCAGTAAAATTTATATTCATTGGAGTTAGAGAAGAGGATTCAGATTCAACAAGAAGTCTACACTCAACTTGATTTTTTCCCCCTTCGATAGGAATGTTACACCAGTTTTTTAAATTGCCAAGTCCATCAAACATCTCAACTTCGCTTCCTATTGTGACGTTCGCATAGAGAGTTGACTTTGTTTCAGTTGTATTGGAACAGTAGGCATTACAATCATTATTTAAAAGATTTTTACCACCAGCACAGACACAAAAATCGCTATTGATTGCAATATCATCTGTTGGCCGTTGTGGAGGTGTTGGAGTAGGACTTGGTGTGGCCGTAGCTGTTGCATCTGCGCTACCCTTGGCCGAGTAGTCCTCAATGCTAGGCCGTCCTTTTTTTAGCCCTCCTTCTTCCATACAGCTTGGAAAAATAAGAACGTTTAATAGTAGCATGCTAGCTATTAAAATATTTAGAGATGTTAATAACCTCATTGTACCCCCCAGGCCCTATCGATAACTTTTCGGGAAAAATCGGTAACATCTAAAATCAATTATATAAGTTTTCCGAGAAATCTACTTAGGTTCTTTGTCTAATATTATTACTGTATGTAAAATCAGTTGGTTATGTAAATTCGATTCAACTGAGTGCAGGTGTGATGATAAATTTGAGTGTCTAGTAATAGAGGCAATTTTAACCCTTTTGAAATATTTGATGTTTAGAAAGATAATTAAGTTAATGATTACTAAAGGTTTTGGATTAATGGCCGTTAAGTTCTCGGCCGTAAATGATTCAAAAAGGAGAATGGAATGACAAAGGTGGATTTGGTTGCAGCAATTGAAAAGCAGGCGAATCTAACACACAAGCAGGCAGAGTTTGTAGTGAATACTTGCTTTGAGTGTATGATCAGATCTCTTTATGGTGATGAGAGAATTGAGATCAGAGGGTTTGGTTCATTTGCAAATAGGAATTATAAATCCTATGAAGGAAGAAATCCTAAGACAGGAAAAATTGTCAAAGTCCCTTCGAAAAAAGTTCCGTTCTTTAAAGTTGGAAAAGAGTTAAAAGAGATTGTTGATGAAGGTAAGGATACTTACGTTATTCGTGAAGCGTAGTTGACAATACTTTAAATTTCATGGAATATTATTCAATCATAAATGCTTAAGGAGACGTGCCTGAGTGGTCCAAAGGAACGGTTTGCAAAACCGTAA